>CAYWFW010000172.1:0-3912 GCA_964457735.1 uncultured Sulfurovum sp.
TCAACAGTAAGAGAAGTGGTAAGAGATGTAGTTGGTCAATATACTGCTGAACAACTTCCAGAGATGAGAAATGAAATTGCAAAATCTATTCAAACAAAAGTAAAAGTATCAATAAATGCATTAGAGGGTAAGCCTGTAGAATTATCATCTGTTCAACTTAGAAATATTGAACTACCTGTAAAAATCAGAGAGCAAATTGAGAGAGTTCAGATTGCAAAACAAGAGGTAACTGTAGCAGAACAACAAAAAGAGAAAGCAAAACAAGATGCTCAAAGAAAAGCAGAAATCGCAAAAGGTGAAGCTCAAAGAAATAGAATTGAAGCACAAGGTGAAGCTGATAAAGTAAGAATTGAAGCTGAAGAACAAGCAAAAGCTAACATACTAATTGCTCAATCTTTGACTCCTGCACTATTACAACTTAAACAAATAGAGACACAAATGAAATTTAACGAAGCTCTAAAAGTCAATACTAATGCACAAATATTCTTGACACCTGGTGGAGCAGTTCCTAATATTTGGGTTGATTCAAAAACAAATGGTAAAAATATAGTTCAAAGAAGTACAGTAGGAAATAATGAGTAATAAAGTAAAAATTGATTGGAATAAGACACCTCTTATTCCAGTAATTGCTCAAGATTATGAAAATAGTGAAGTTTTGATGTTGGCTTATATGAATAAAGAGGCTTATACGCTAACGCTTGATACTAATTATGCTCACTATTTTAGCCGTAGCAAACAGAGAATTTGGAAAAAGGGTGAGAGTTCTAATCATACACAAGAGGTTAAAGATATGCTTGTTGATTGTGATGGAGATACTATTATTCTAAAAATCAAACAAAATGGTGTAGCTTGTCATACAGGGACTAGGAGTTGTTTTTTTACAAGTATAATGCAGGATAAAGTAGTATTAAATCAAGAAATTGATACAGATGCTATTTATGGTGTAGTTGATACTCTATATCATACAATTCTTAGTCGCAAGAGTGATGATAGTCAAAAGTCTTGGACAAAAAAATTATTAAATGATAAAGATTTGCTTTTATCTAAAATCAAAGAAGAGGCTGATGAATTAGCAGTTGCTATTGAATCAGAAGATGATGCACAAGTAATCTATGAAGCATCTGATTTACTATATCACTCTCTTGTAGGACTTGCTTACCGTGATGTATCTCCTGATAGAATAAAACAGGAACTAGCTCGTCGTTTTGGAATGAGTGGAATAAAAGAGAAAGAAAATAGAACTAAGTAACTCTTTTTTCAGTTAGGACAAAAATGCAAGAAAACTTATATAATATAAATATAGAAAGAGCTATTCTCTCTTCTATTATATTTGACCCTGATGTATTTGAAGATATATCTTCAAAACTTAAAGCAGAAGATTTTTATCTGCCATTTCATCAATATCTTTTTAATGCATCAAATGAGCTTTTTGTAGAAGAGAAGCCTATTGATGATGAGTTTTTACGCTCAAAGCTTATAAAAATTGGTAAATTTGATGAAAATGCTATGCTTGATGTGTTATCAGCAAATCCAATTGTAAATACAAATGCTTATATTAATGAGATAAAAGCAAAATCTACAAAAAGATTATTAGCCCATCTTGCTACAGAGATAAAAAGAGTAACTCTTGAAGATAATTTACCAGCTGTTGAAGTTGTTAATTTGGTTGAAAAAAAATTATATGAGATTACACAAAATAGCACAAATCAAGACTTTAGAGGCTCTAAAGAGATAACTTTAGCTTTACTTGATGAGATAAATAGATTAAAAGCTCTTGGAAACTCTAAACTTATAGGTGTTGATACAGGATTTTTAAATCTTAATGATAAAACAAGTGGATTTGGTAAAGGAGATTTGGTAATAATCGCAGCACGTCCAGCGATGGGGAAAACTGCACTAGTTCTAAATATGGCTCTTAAAGCGATTCAAAGAGATGAAGGTGTGGCGATATTTTCACTAGAGATGCCAGCAGAACAGTTGATGTTAAGGCTTTTATCTGCTCCTACTTCTATCCCTCTTCAGGCTCTTAGAGTTGGAGATTTAAATGATAATCAATGGACTCAATTAAGTGATGCAACTGATTTAATCTCTCATAAAAAGCTTTTTGTGGATGATGGTGGATATGCAACAATTTCACATGTGCGAAGTAAATTAAGAAAACTAAAAACTCAACATCCAGAGATTAGTATGGCTATTATTGATTATCTACAACTTATGAGTGGTTCAGGTGGAACAACAGATGGAAGACAACAAGAGATTTCAGAAATTTCAAGAGGTCTAAAACAACTTGCTCGTGAGCTTCAACTACCAATTCTTGCCCTTTCTCAATTAAATCGTGGAGTAGAATCAAGAGATAATAAACGACCAATGTTAAGTGATTTACGTGAAAGTGGTGCAATTGAACAAGATGCTGATATTATTTTATTTGTATATCGTGATGATGTATATCGTGAAGCTCAAGAAAAAGAGCGAGAGATGAAAGCAAAAGCAGAGGGGAAAGATTATAAAAGTGATTTTAAGGTCAAAACCGAAGAGGAAACAGAGCTTATTATTGGTAAACAAAGAAACGGACCAACAGGAACAGTCAAGCTTATGTTTCAGAAAAATTTTACAAGATTCGTGGATGCAGATTTACATTCACATTCCCCATCTTATGAAGTAAGTTATGAAGAGAATAATATAGATATGAGAGAATCACAAATAGATATGCCTATGCCATTTTAATTTATGTAGTTAAATAGATGATTCAAAAAGTAAATCTATTTTTAAATAAAAAAGAGTTATTTTTAGTTGTAATGGCTCTTTTTATTTTTATATTAGGTAGGCTATTTCTCTCTTATATTGACTACAAAAATTTTATCTCTAAGCCATTTTTTTATACTAATGCAAAAGTTATAGCCCTATATCCACAAAATGCCAAAAACATTCAAGATTCATCACAATTGGCAAAAGTTAAATCAAAAGAGGGGTATATATTTTTTATATATCTAAACTCTCAAATAAGTTTTAAGAATCAAATAGTTAGAGTAAGATTAATCCCAAATAAAGAGATAACATTTATAAATTTTATGACAATATTTTTTACAAAATATAAAATAAAAAAAGTTTTTTTAACTGATGATATAAAATCTCAATTTGAAATATTACAAAAAAAAATTATATCTCAACATAATAATAATTTTATATCAGAGTTTTATAGTGCTATCTTTTTGGCAACACCTATATCAAAAGAGTTTAGATTACAAATATCTAAATTAGGAGTTAGTCATCTGATAGCTCTTAGTGGTTTTCATCTTTCAATTTTATGGATTTTTGTTTATAAACTAACTACAATACCATATAAATATGCTCAAAAAAGATATTTTCCATATAGACATTCTCTTTTAGATATTGGTTCTTTTACAATCTTAACTCTTGGATTTTATCTTTGGTTTGTAGATATGCCACCATCTCTTGTTCGCTCTTATAGTATGATTCTATTTACATGGATTTCAACTCTTTTAGGTATTGAAATATTTAGTTTTAGCTTTTTATTAATGATTGTTTTAGGATTAGTAGCAATAGATATATCACTATTTTTTTCTATATCATTTTGGTTATCAGTATCTGGCGTCTTTTATATATATTTGATAGATTTACATACTAAAAATATAAAAAATAAGATTCTTAAGTATCTGATTTTTCCTTTTGGCATCTTTTTTTTAATGTTGCCAGTAGTTCATACTATCTTTGATATTACATCTATATTGCAACCTTTTTCTATACTTTTATCTTTAATATTTGTACCATTTTATCCCATCTTGATAATTCTACATCTTATAGGATATGGATATATTTTGGATGAATATTTACTATTATTAATTAATATTTCTTCTAAAGAGTTATCCTATTTAATGCCTTTAACTTTTGATA
>CAYWFW010000173.1:0-6636 GCA_964457735.1 uncultured Sulfurovum sp.
AAAATGAATATTTGAATCATCATCTTTTTTATATGAAATTATAGTTTTACCATTAAAATAATATATTCCAATATCATTGCTTGTTAGATTAATATTTACATTCATATTTAAATTATTCTCTTCTATAAAACTTTGCATATCCTTTTGTTTATCTTTTAAATCAAAAAGGTGCATATAGTTTATAAGAGATTTTGCAAGAGTAGAACTATGAGTAGCCATTAATAGTTTATTCTCACTTGCAAAGCTCATTAATAGCTCCATCACCTCTATTTTTTTAGAGGGATGTAAATTCATCTCGGGTTCATCTATAATTAAAAAACTATTATCTTTTTCATACCAATATTTAAAATATAGATATAGAGTTGAGAGTTGATTTACCATTGATGAACTTAGATACATCGGTATATTTTCACCTGATTTATGATTATAAGATATATCAGCCATACCAATCTCTTCGGCTCTATCTACTGATATATTACCCTCTATTATTTCTGATAATTTATCTAAATATATATTCTCTTTTAAAGGTTTATCAAGAGAGAATATAAGCTTTTTGATTAAGTCATCAACTGGTTGTGTATATGATGGAGCATAAAACTTTTTATTACTTTTATCTATTTTATCAAAATTTTGAAACATAGAGTCTTTAAAATCTTTTTCTGTATTAAATATATACTTATAGAATGATGGTAAAAATAATCGGCTTGATGGTAGAAAAGTAGGATTTATATTTAAATATTCTATATCTTTTTTTTCTATAATAATTTTAAAATCAGATTCTATATTTTTTTTAAATATCTCTTTTTTGCTATACTCTTTAATATATTTTGTAAAATCAATAGATATTTGCTCTAAACTACTAATATTATAAGATTTTATATAAGATAACTTATTATAAATCCCCCAAATCAATTGTGATAAATAAGTTTTACCACTATTATTTTGCCCAACAAAAAGTGTAAGTTTTTTAGATAAATCTATCTCGCATCTTTGTGTAATTGGTGGAAATTTATTTATAATAAGTTTCATAATCTACTCATTAATTTTATTTTTAATCTCTTTTGCGAGATTGCTAATCTTATTTATCTTTTGAGTGTTACTTAAATGCTCATCTAATAAAACTTTTACAAAAGCAGAACCAACGATTACTCCATCAACACCTTTTGCTTTTTCTTTGGCCGTATTTTCATCTACTCCAAATCCTACAAAAATATCTGTTTTACTGCTATCTCTAATCATTGCAATTGTATCTTCAAGATTTTCGCTTTTTCCTGAACCTGTAATTCCTGCGTAAGCTACAAGATATATAAACTTTTGAGCTTCTTGTGTTATCATCTTGATTCTATCTTTTGTATCAGTTGGAGCGATAAAATCTATTAATGATAGGTTATTCTCTTTTATAATTGGTTGGTATAAAAGTGCCTCTTCATAAGGTAGGTCTGGGATGATAAATCCATTAACCCCTGCTTGTTGAGCTTTATCTATAAAAAACTCCATACCTCTGTGATAAAATGGGTTAAAATATCCCATCCATAAAGTATCAATATGAGGGGCGATTTTATTTGAGACTTCAAATAGATGTTCTAGTTTAAATCCATTTTGAAGTGAATAAAGGTTTGCCTTTTCAATTACAGGACCATCTGCAACAGGGTCAGAAAATGGAACACCTAACTCTAAAGTATCAACTCCAGCTTCGCCTAAAGCCAAAGCCATATCTACTGTAAAATCTAAACTTGGATAACCTGTGGTAATATATGCTACTAATTTTTTCAAGATACTCTCTTTTAACTATAAATTTATTATGGTATTATACTTTTTTTTGATAAAATGATAATAATTTATACTAATGAGGACAACTTGAATAAGAAAATAACACTAAAAAAATTACAAAAAATGAAATTACAAAAAGAAAAGATTGTAATGATAACTGCGTATGATGCTCTTTTTGCATCTATATTTGATAAATTTGTTGATATTATATTAGTTGGTGATAGCTTAAATATGAGTTTTAGTGGCGAAAATGATACACTAAGTGCAACAATGGATCAAATGATATATCATACAAAAGCTGTAACTAAAAAAGCTGATAAAAGTTTTGTACTTTTTGATATGCCTTTTGGTTGTTATACTGATAAAAAGAAGGCTCTTAAAAATGCAATAAGAGCATATCAAGAGACTGGTGCTGATGCTGTAAAACTAGAAGGTGGCAGAGAAAAAGCCAAAATTGTAAAGTATCTTACAAAAAATGCAATAGCTGTTTTTGGACATATTGGGTTAAAACCTCAAAGTGTAAGAAGCGAAGGTGGATATAGCATCAAAGGAAGAGATTCCAAAGAAAAAGATGATATAATAAAAAATGCGATAGCTTTAGAAAAAGCTGGAGCAGTTGCTTTGATTATAGAGGGTGTTAAACCTGATGTAGCTTTTGAGGTAACAAACAGTGTAAATATCCCAGTAATTGGAATTGGTGCAGGAGTTGATTGTGATGGTCAAGTGTTGGTATGGAGTGATATGCTAGGCTTTTATGACGAGTTTATGCCAAAATTTGTTAAACAGTATTTAGATGGTGGAAAACTTGTTGGAGATGCAGTAAAAGAGTATGTTAAAGATGTAAAATCTAAAGAATTTCCAAATTTAGATTATACATATTAGATATTTTAAATAAAATTAGGAGTTATATTTATGAAAAAATTTTATATATTAGTGATTTTAGGTGGTTTAATGCTTGGTGGTTGTTCAACAGATCAAGTTGTTCAAGATACAGAAGATTATGCAATGGGTAGTCTTGTTACATCTAAAATAAAAGCAAAGCTTGTGAAAACAGTTGGTTTAGAAAGTTTTAATATTAATGTTAGAACTTATGATGATCAAATTATTCTTACTGGTGTAGTAGATACTCAAAAGCAGGTTTATTTAGCAGGGTCTGTTGCAAGGTCTGTAAATGGTGCAAGAAGAGTTAGAAATCATATTACAATAAAATGATAAAAAGGGTTTTTGATTGAAAAATGCAAATATTATGGTTATTGTTCTTTTTTCTTTATCTTTAATAGCAGCATATAGCGTATATGAAACATTTATTTTACCATTGGTTGTTGCTATTTTACTTACAATGGCAACATATAATCTAACAAAATCATTATCAATAAAATTAAATTCAAGAAAGTTAAGTTCTTTAGTTGCAAGTATACTTTTAACAATTCTTATTTTTGTTCCTATTGTATATCTTGCTACAATAGGTGTTGATTATATAGCAAATTTAGGTAATGAAAATGTAAAATATATAATAGAAGAGATATTAAAAGTTGTTGGTAGATTGCCTTATGGAGATGAATTATCATTAGAAATTTTTCAGCAACAAGAAACTATTTTGGCATTTTTTAAAGATTATGCTTCATATCTTTCAACAGCAGGTAACGCAGGTTTTGGATTTATTAGAAATATATTTTTTGTTATAGTATTTTATTTCATTATCAATGTATATAGTGACGAAGTTTTTAATTTTTTACAATCTCTTTTGCCAGTATCTAAAACAAAAAGTATAGAGATTACAGAGAGTATATCTTCAACAATGGAGGTTGTATTTTATTCAATTATTATAACTGCTATATTTGAGGGTATTTTATTTGGAGTATTTATACAATTTTATGAATTTAATGGATTATTTTTTGGAATTATTTACGGTTTTGCATCACTTATTCCATTTATTGGTGGTGCTATTGTTTGGGTGCCTGTGTCATTCTATATCTATACTCAAAGTGGAATGACACCTGCAATAGAGATAATATCTTATTCTCTTATTGTTATATCTGTTGTTGCAGATACAATTATTAAACCAATGATAATAAAATATATACAAGAAGATATGCTAAAGAAGGTAAATGAGATTAATGAGATTTTAATTTTCTTTTCTATTATAGCAGGAATGGGAAGTTATGGATTTTGGGGAATGATTTTAGGACCAGCAATTACTGCATTTTTAATAGCTATGACTAGATTATATATAGAGTCAAATGAGAAAGTTGTCTTAAAAAAAGAGGAAAATTGTCTTTAGAAAAGCATTAAATCCTGATTATAGCTATAGTTTTATCTTGAAATAACCACAAATTAGATAAAATAACCACAATTAAAATAGTAGGTAGGATGGTTGTAATGGATATTAGAAAAGAGTTTTTGGAGTATTTCAAGGATAAGGGGCATAATATAGTTAGTTCTATGCCTTTAGTTCCTGATGACCCCTCATTAATGTTTACGAATGCTGGAATGATTCAGTTTAAAGATATTTTTACAGGGGCTATCCCTATACCATCTAATCCCACAGCTACAAGTTGTCAATTATGCCTACGAGCTGGTGGAAAACATAATGACCTTGAAAATGTAGGTTATACTAGCCGTCATCATACACTTTTTGAGATGCTTGGAAACTTCTCTTTTGGAGATTACTTTAAAGAAGATGCAATCAAGTATGCGTGGGAATTTATTACCAAAAATTTAGAACTTCCAATAGAAAAACTTTGGGTTACTATTCATAATAGCGATGATGAGGCTTATGATATTTGGAGTAAATTTATTGATAAAGAACGAATTTTAAGATTTGGAGATAAAGATAACTTTTGGTCTATGGGTGATACTGGGGCTTGTGGTCCTTGTAGTGAAATTTTTTATGACCAAGGTGCAGAGAATTTTAACTCTCCTGAGGATAAAATGGGTGGAGAGGGTGATAGATTTTTAGAGATTTGGAATTTGGTATTTATGCAATATGAAAGAGCCAAAGATGGTAGTTTAACTCCTTTACCAAAGCCTAGTATTGATACTGGTATGGGGCTTGAACGGGTAATAGCTATTAAAGAGGGAGTTTTAAATAACTTTGATAGTAGTCAGTTTAAACCGATGGTTGATAAAATTGAAGCATTAAGTACATCTAGCATAAATCAAAATAATATTGGAAGCTTTAGAGTAATTGCAGACCATATAAGAGCTGTTTCGTTTATGTTAAGTGATGGGATTTTATTTGATAAAGAGGGGCGTGGTTATGTTCTGCGACGAATTCTAAGAAGAGCTGTAAGACACGGTTATCTAATTGGATTTAGAAAACCATTTATGGCAGAAGTTGTAGATACTTTGATAGATACTCTTGGAGGACACTATAAATTCTTAGAAGAGAAAAAAAGTTATATCAAAGAGCAGATAACTCTTGAAGAGGATAGATTTTTTAGAACTATTGAAAAGGGTATGAATCTATTTAATCAAGAGTTGCCAAATACAAAAGATAAATTTAATGGAGAAGTTGCCTTTAAACTTTATGATACTTTTGGTTTTCCTTTGGATTTGACAGAGGATATGTTACGCGAACTTGATAAGAGTGTAGATATAGAACTATTTAATAAGTGTATGAATGAGCAAAAAGCAAAAGCAAAACAGGCGTGGAAAGGCAGTGGAGATAGTGCTAAAGATGGAGATTTTAAAAAGATTTTAGAGACTATTGGTAAAAATGAGTTTATTGGTTATGAACAAACTTCATCAAATACAAAAGTTTTAGCTTTACTTGATGATGATTTTAAATTAGTAGATAAGCTAGAAGCTAATAATATTGGTTGGATAATGCTTGAAAAAACCCCTTTTTATGCCACAAGTGGTGGGCAAACTGGAGATATTGGAGAGCTAAATAATGGAGATATTCTTGTTACTCAAACAGAAAAATTCTTTGATTTAAACTTATCAAAAGTGGAAACAAAAGATAATATTCTTAGCATAGGAGATATTATTACTGCAAAAACTATCAATAGAGAAGAGGTAGAAAAACACCACTCAGCAACTCATCTACTTCAAAGTGCCTTAAAGAGTGTTTTGGGTGATACTGTTTCTCAAGCAGGAAGTCTAAATGATGATAAAAGACTTAGATTTGATTTTACTTATCCAAAAGCTATGAGTAACCAACAGATTCAAGAGGTTGAGGATTTAGTAAATAATATGATTTTTGATTCAACTGATTCTGATATTAAAGAGATGTCTATTGATGAAGCCAAAAAGACGGGTGCTATTGCTATGTTTGGTGAAAAGTATGGTAATAGTGTAAGAGTGGTCAAGTTTGGAGATAGTAGTATAGAGTTTTGTGGTGGGACTCATATTAAAAATACAAGTGAGATAGGAAGTTTTTATATTATTAAAGAGAGTGGAGTAAGTGCAGGAGTAAGAAGAATTGAGGCCGTTTGTGGAAAATCTGCTTTTAATTTTGCCAAAGATACAAGAGATGAACTAAAATCTATCAAAACAGAACTAAAAACTCAAAATCCATTAATGGCAGTTGATAAACTAAAAGAGCAGATAAAATCTCTAAAAAATGAGTTAAATTCTGTTATTAATTCTAATAAAAAAGATTTAGAAGTTAATGATATTAATGGAATAACAACTATTATAGCAGAGGTTGAAAATGGAGATATTAAAGCCTTAATTGATGAGGCTAAAAACAAATATCCTAAAGTTGCTATTATGTTGATGATGAAAAAAGGTGATAAGGTGATGATTGCTTGTGGAAGTAAAGATACACCAATAAAAGCAGGAAATTGGATAAAAGAGATTGCTCCAATTCTTGGTGGTGGAGGTGGTGGTCGCCCAGATTTTGCTCAAGCAGGAGGAAAA
>CAYWFW010000174.1:0-2814 GCA_964457735.1 uncultured Sulfurovum sp.
TTTTATCAATATTTTGATAATCTGGATATTTTGTTATAAAGTTTTCAATAATCTGAATATTCTCTGTTGTTTCAGCTTCTTTAAGTTTGTCATCAAAGATTTTCTTTGCTATTTTTGCTTCTTCTAACTCTTTTTGTTTAATTAAAGATTTTTGATGATTTATTTTCGCATTTTCGATATCTTTATCTGATATAAAACTTTTAATCTCAACACTTTTAATATTAGTTAATTTTGAATATGGTTTTAAATATTGCTGATTTTTCTCTGTTTTATATTTAGCAAACTCTTCTAACTCAATATATTTTAATAATGAATTGCCTTGATTTTGCTGTTCTGTTGCCATAGTTAAAAGCTCTTTTAACTCTTGAGTATCTTTCCAATTATCTATCTGTTCTATGATTTTTAATTCAAACTCTTTTAAATAATCAGTAATATTTTCAATACCATCTATCTTAATCTCTATTTTCCCATAACCTAAAGATTTTGCTAATCCAATATTATGATAAGTATTTTCTGTATTATGAAAAGTTAGTGCTGATAAAATTGAACCTAATTCTACCTTTTTTAGATTATGATATCTCATTTTACCTTCAAAGATTATACCCTCTTTTAAAGGTTTAAAGGTTGTTCCAACATTATCATTTCCTGTATCTTTAGTTTTTTGTACTTTTGTACCATTATGAATAGGGTATCTTTTTCTTCCAGATATTGAAAATAGATCCATAAAAGTTGTAAATTTGAATAAGTCATTATCTTTTTGTTGAACATACATAGGATAATATGAAGCTCTTGGAGTTCCTAATATCTCTTTTCTTTTTGCTAATTCTTTAACATCATTTGTTGCTATAAAATGGCTAAATTGAACTCTACCTTTTAATGCTTTTTTGTTATCAACATATCCAAATATTGTTTGTGCTAAATCAAGTTTTTCATTATTAAAATGTTCATCAGGGATTCCATCTTTAATACTATGTTTATAAGGTAATTTATATAAAAATGATAAACCAAAATGCAATATTCTTTTACCCTCTTTTTGAAAAAATATAGGAATTTTCTCTCCATTATTTAATCTTTTTTTCCAAAATGTCCAATCTAGCGACTCTTTAGGTTCAGTAGTTCTTTGATCAAAATAGGCAAATAGAAAATCATTAAATATTTTTTTATCTAATATAATCTCCTCTTTTTTACCTTTATTGAAGAATATAAACTCAAATCCTTTTCCATCACCCATTTTACCATTATCTTGTCTAGCTGTTGGTTGTCCTGTCAGTACTAAAATTCCCTCTTTACCATTTTTTTCATATTTACAAAATAATCTTTTATCATATTTAGGATTTTTTACTGATTTGTAGTTATCTGAAACATTAATTTTTCTTGGTGCTCCACCTATTAAGTTATATTTATACTCTGATGTTTTTTCAAAACCAACTTTCTGGAATTTTGAAGCGAAGTCTATATTATAGGCAATATCAATCTGTTTATGATGTATTCTTGATGGTTCTCCACAATCTTCAACAATATAATTTTCTCCATCTTTTTTAAGCCAACCACAATAAGTATCTTTCTGCATCTGTTTCATATAAAAGTTTTGTGAGCTAGATAAATCTCTAACAGCATAGGTATTATCTGTAAAAAGATGTTCATCTAATTTTGAGAAACTCATAATCTCAACTATATTTCTAACCATACCTTTTACAGAAGATGCTGGGATATAATGAGTTTCTTGATATTTACAAAACTCCTCTTTATTTTCACTATCTTTAATAAAGATAGGACTTTTTGCTACTATTTTTATATCTATACAACCACTTTCTCCATCTTTAAATGGTTTATCATGACTTACTTTATTTGCCCATTCAGGATAAAAAATTTTATCATTAATTGGTACAAAATTAAATGGTGCTGTTAACATCTATCTCTCCTAATAGTTTTTATTTTAAAAATCCAGTAAATATAACTTTTGATAGTTTTTTTACTTTCATATTCTCACAAAATTTATCTTCTATATTTTCCCATATTTGAACCATTTGAACCTTATGATTATCAATCGCAATATATTCTGATATATCATTTTTATCTATATCTTTTGGGATATCTGTCTCTGAAACTAACCAATAACCATTAATTGCTTTAATAGCTATAGATTTTATTGTATTACAAAAATATGCTTCATAAATAAACCATCTTCATCTACTATTTTAGGACTGTTTTTTATAAAAATATCTTTTTCTGTATCAATTTTTCTGTTTGAAAATTGTATATAACCTTGATAATTATCTAAATTATTAATATATTCTATAATCTCATTTCGATTCTTTTTCATAATTTCTCTAATACTCCTGTAAAAATTCCATGCCCTTTTGTTGTTGCTCCACCAAGTGGTAACATACCAGAACATATATCATTTAAAGTTGCTTCAAATGCCTTTTTATAAGGCTCTTCAACACTATTTCTTAATAGTATCTCTATACTATAAACTTTATCATCAAAGATAGTTTTCTCTTGAAAAAGTGCTCCATCAATTCCACCTCCAGTAAATCTATCAATACTAACATGTTCAAAAACTTTTGTATTATTACTATTTTTTACAAAAAGGTCTGAGAATATAACTTTACCTTTAAAGCCTAATTTATCTTCAGACTGTTTAGCCTCTCCAAAAATCTCATTTATTACATCTTTTGTATTATCTGTCTCAATAAATAATTCATTTTGTAAATTATAATGATAGGTTGTTCTATGAGATATTGCTCCTTTTATACTACTTGCAGGTATTAAAATCATATTATCACTTAATGATTTTTTTTCATAATCTTT
>CAYWFW010000175.1:0-3327 GCA_964457735.1 uncultured Sulfurovum sp.
AAGCTAAAATCTTAATTGAGAGTATATTTTTATTATTATCATTAATTCTTATATATTTTATTACATGGCAAATAGTATCAAAGCAAAATCAAAAAAAGATACTTAAGCTTAAAATAGATAAGGCTCTACAAGAAAATTTGAAGCAACTAAGAGTCTTGCAACAACAATCAAAAATGGCACAAATGGGAGAGATGATAGGTGCAATAGCCCATCAATGGCGACAACCACTAAATGAGCTGGGTCTTAGTATTCAAAATCTTAAATATGATTATCGGTTTGGTAAAGTAGATGAAAAATTTATTGATGAATTTATAGATTATAATAAAAGAACTATAATGTTTATGAGTAGAACTATAGATGATTTTAGAAACTTTTTTAGAGTAGATAAAGAGAAAAAGAACTTTAATGTTAAAGAGGTAACTAACTCGGTAATATCTATGCTATCATCTCAACTTAAAAACAATAATATAACTGTGACTTTAACAGGATATGATTTTATATATAATGGATTTGCTAGTGAGTATAGTCAAGTGATATTAAATATTATAAACAATGCAAAAGATATTCTTATAGAGAAAAATATCGCTAATCCTAAAATTGAGATAGTATTAGAAAATAATATCATTACTATAAAAGATAATGCAGGTGGAATACCTAATGATATTTTGGATAGAATTTTTGAGCCATACTTTACAACTAAAGAGCAGGGGCAAGGTACGGGAATGGGATTATATATGTCTAAGATGATTATAGAAGATAATATGGGTGGAAGTTTAACTGTAACAAATGATACAGATGGAGCTTCTTTTTGTATAAATTTTAATATACATCTAATCTCTTCTATCCCTAAATAATTTCTCTTCTACAATAGCACAAATGATATGACCTATCATTATATGAGCTTCTTGAACTCTTGCTGTATTCATTGATGGAACACAGATACAATAATCACATAAATCTTTCATCTTTCCACCATTTGAATTTGTTAATCCAATAGTTATAATCCCTTTAGATTTGGCTTGTTTGATGGCTTTTATTATATTTCTTGAGTTTCCACTTGTAGAAATTGCAATAAAAATATCACCCATAACACCATTAGCTTGAATCTGTCTTGAAAAAATATTTTTATATCCATAATCATTGCCCACAGCAGTTAGGATACTACTATCAGTTGTTAGAGCAATTGAGGGTAAGGGATCTCTATCAAAAGCAAATCTGCCAACAAATTCAGCTGATATATGTTGAGCATCTCCAGCACTTCCACCATTTCCTGCAATAATGGTTTTATTACCATTTCTATATGCTTTTATGGTTTTTTTAGATACTTTTTCTATCAATTTAATCATTTTTAAATCATTATATATAGCTTTTTTTATATCATACGACTCTTTAATCTGTTGTTGTATAAAGTTAATCACTTTTTTCTTGCTTTTCTAAAAGATGCTAGTTTTTGATTCTCAGGATTATTCATAAGTGCCTGCATTGAATTATTTTCTTGTTGCTCTTTTGAGTAGTCATCATCTTCTTCTGTAATAAGTGGTGAATGGTTTATAATAAGAGGTATATTATCAATCAATAAGTGTTTAATATTTAAAAGAGGAATATTTAAAACAGAGCCAAATCCCTCACTTCCAAATCCAGCTTCAAATGATAAATATTTATCATTAACAGAAGCACTCTCATAAGTATACCCTGCTAATGAAAATATAACCTCAGAACCAAATTGATTATATATATCACTAGGTAAAATTGGATTAAACTCTATATCCTCCACTGTACACAATATTGAAAAATGTTCATTTTTATCAAATAACAGACTAATAGTATCACTTAAACACTTTTTCATAATCTCTCTATACTCTTTAGATTGAAATATCTCTTCTGACATCGTTTATCCTTATTTTGACTTTATCTATTATCTGAAATCCTATCATAGCATTCATTAAAGCAAAGCCATAAAACTTTTCTATATCATCTATTTTTATATCTTTTGGAATTAAAAAATTATTTTCTAAGAGTTTTTCTCTCATTGTGCCATATAAAAGAGGTTTTTTAGGCGTTATCCAACTCTTGCCATCAAAAAATGCAATATTTGCAATTGTAGTATCAGTTAATAAATTATCTTTAGATATAATCACATCATCATATTTAGCATTATTTTTTATAAGAGCATTTAAACTATCTCTATTCTCATATTTATATCTATAATCTATATCACTCTCTTTAATGATAAATCTCTTTTGTACTCGTGGGATATAAGGTATATATTCAACTTTTAAAATATCACAATTATAAACTACTCTACAACGATATAGCTTATCATCAGGAGGCGTAATATAATCATATAAATCAATTATTTTATCACAACCAAATAACTCTTTTTTAGATAAATTAAATCGTTGATTGTGATATTTTATATTTTCTATCTGTTTATTATTAATTTTTATTGTTTCTAAAAGATTATGTGGCAATTATCATTCCTTGCAATATTCTAAATTTCTTATTTTTTATCTTCAGTCGTTTTTATTGTTTCACCATTTAATATTTTCATAAATGTTCTATGTCTATTCTTGGCATCATCTGCTAGTGCATTATAATCTACAAAATTAATAATAGTATTTACTTCGTTGAATGGTCGATAATAAATTGGATATTCACTTTTTGTTAAAACTCTATTATAACCTTTATTTTTTAAGCTTCTTTCTGTTTTTTTATCAAATTTTAAAAAAGCATAAGTCCAAATTCTAATTTTTTTATCTTCATACGCATCATTTATATAACCTGCATAATCAACTAGTTGTTCTTCTGCTCTTGCAGGAGTTATTTTATCACTTGCTTTTTTTAATTCTATAATAACAATATCGCTGATCTCTTTTTTATTATAAGTGTTAGAAACAATGCTTAATATATCTGGTCTATCCAAGTTTTCACTTAGTTCTGGAAATATTTCTTTTATCTGTTTATCACTGAATACTTTATCATAACTCATAAATCTATCATCAAAAAGCCATAAATTATTTGTTTTGTAATTTTCTTCTTCATCACTCGTTTTTTGCTTCATAAAAAGGTTATGTATCTCTTTTTCAAGAGAATCTTCACTTGTTAATTCTTTAAGTCTATCTATAATTCTTTGTCTATCAAACATATATTCAGCTAACTCTGATTGAGTTACAATAGTTAGTTTTTGATGATATCTACTATTCATATTAGTATTTTTTCTTAAAAAATCTTTATCTATTTCTAATGCTTTTTTTGCATTTTGTATTAATGTTGTACTTTCTAGCATATCTCTATTATCTTTTAAATAATGTCCTAAAAATGGTCTTG
>CAYWFW010000176.1:0-12429 GCA_964457735.1 uncultured Sulfurovum sp.
ATTGCTTGTTGATTTTGGTCTACCTGTAAAATCTGCGTTCCAATTTGCCATTTTAGCTTTTATTCCTATTATTCCGTATATTCTGTTCATAATTTTTCTCCCTTATCTATCTCTTTTTTAAAAAACTCATTGGCTTCACTATAAAGCACCAAATCAATAGGCAAATCCAAATCTTTTAGCAACAGATATTTAAAAAACTGTACCTTTGCCTTTTTGAAACTATCCCTATCCATCTCTTTGACCACAGCAATATCAAAATCTCCACCACTTTTAGACTCATCTGCTCTACTTCCAAAAAGTACTAGTTCGCACTCTCCAAAAGCAACTTTGGAGGCGTTGATTATCTCATCTCTAAAGTATCTCGACACTCTCATCATACCTCCTTGCAAACTCAAATACCCTTATGACCACACCTTCCATATACTCAAAACTATCCACACAATACTTTAAATCTCTCAAAGCCTCCTCTAACTCATCAGGATAATCATGCTCTAGCTCATTTCTGATATTTCTAAACTCTATCCATCTATCAAGTGAAACTATCTCCTCTTTTTCAATAAGCGTTAAAATCTCACTCATCTTGCTATAACTAATCCCTGAAATATCAAGCAGACTTTTAAAAACTTTAGCTCCTAAATAGTCTTGTAGTGAAGAGAATCTTTTTAGATAGGCTTCTAAAACTGCTTTTTGAGGAGTATTTAAAGCATTAAATTCATCTATTGTGAAGTCAAATCCAACTTGTTCTATAAACTCTTTGTACTCTTTTAGTGCTTGGTAGTGTTTTTTTACTTTTTGGAGTTGTTTTGTTGTTATGGTCATGGGGTTACTCCTCCCTCTTCATATAAAAGATATTATCACTTAAAACCCCAACTAAAAAACTATCCATATTTTTTGATAGTGATAACTTCTTATCATCTTGATATGCCATAATAAGACTCATTGCATTATTAAATTTTATAAATCCTATACTAATAGAGTGTTTATACTTAAAATATTCAGCTTCTATCACTTTTTTTAATTTATTTGAGCTATTAGCTCTTAAATAAGGCTCTAACATATCTCCATTTTTTTGGTGTGCTTGACTCTGATTTATTAGATACCTCGCTACCTGCCCAGATATATAGAAGAACTCTTCACTCTCTAACTCCTGATAGTTCCCATCTAATAACTTATCTACCATACTCTCTTGCATCTTTTTAATATCCATACTCTCTTCTCCTTTTTTTTCTAATAATGAAAACTTTAAATTCAAACATAATCCTGCTTGTAAAAAGCGACTTTTTGCCAGATGCTCTATTGCAAAATGGGTGGCATATTTTTCTATAACTTGATAAAATGCTCTATCATCATACTTTTTAAAATATCCACTCATCGCATCGCGTGTGCTATAAATAAATGATGCAAAATGGTTGTCAAGCTTTTTAAAGACCTCACCATAATAGTTATTTTTAAGTTGTCTATTATACAATATTTCATCCACTTTATCTTCTAAATGACTTAGGTATTCTATGGTTTCATCTTCTATTAAAACTTTACCTTTCTTTAGCATAAGATGATTTTTTATAGTAATTGGATTTTGAAATTTATCAATCTTAATAGGCAAATAATCAAAATCTATAATCAAATCTTTTTCTCTCAAATCTCTATTAATAAAAAACTCATTGCTAAGTGGAGTTTTATCCATATATTTTTGAGTCTTTAACCAATCAAAGAACTTTTTACTAAGTAATGCTTCATCTTTTAAAATCATAAATGGAGTGGTAAGTTTTCTACTTTTATGTTCTAAAAATGGCTTTTTACTATTTAGCCCCATATTTGAGTCACTCAATCCATAAATATCATTATCTATCTTTTTACCAAACTTAATATCATTAAAAATCTTAATAGCATAATATATCTCACTCTCTTTTTTGTATATATCTATCGGCTCATCAAAAAAGATTTTTATATAATTTTTTATCTCTTGTTCTTTAGCCAACTCTATGATGGAGTCTATATTATCTCTTATCCATCTATATCTTAGAATAATATCTTTTCTTCGTTTTCTATCTTCTAATTGCTCTTTAAAGGTTTCTAAAATCTCTTTTTCTTTTGGTTTTTTAAACTTTTGATAGTTACAGAGATTTTTATATTGCTCTTTTATGGCATCCTCTTTAAGTAGTTTTTTTGAATCTTCACTAATAAAACTTTCTATCTTTGCAAAGAGTGAAAGATAATTAATATTATGCAGTTTTTTATCATAAAATGTTTTATTGGCATTTAACCACTCACTATAATAATCTCTCTCTTTAAACCACTCATAGGCTCTATAATTTAATCCTCCCTCTATATCACTAAAAATCACCTCTCTATTTTTTCGTTTGACAATATAGGGTTCTATCTCTCCATCTGATTTAACTTTGATATAGATTCCCTCTTTGAGTTCATAGTTATCTAAAATAAGCTTATCACCTTTTTGGTTATACTCTTTTTTAAATACTTCTAATAAATCATAAATCATCGAATCTCCTTACCCAAACAAAACCCCCCACCAAAGCTATTTTTTTCTCCTAATCCACAAGCTAATGCAATAAAAGCTAATTTTTGAGATACTTCATCTTCGTTTGGTACAATCATAAACTTATTGCCATAAAATTTAAATGAGGTTACTTTTTTAGTTTGTTTATCAGTTTTAGTTATTTTTATAGTTTGTAATCTATGGTTTTTAAGTTCAAATAATTGTATAAAGCCTTGTGAGGATTTTATATTCTTGTTATAAAAGTCTTGATATTTTCTTTCTAGGTTATTTTGTAGTTGTTTTTGTAGGAGCATCAAATCATCCTCTTTTGTCCAAAATCTTTTATTTGCTAAAGATATTATAACAGGAGTAACTGAATAAAGTTGAGTTATATAAAATTGCTTGATAGTTTTTTTGTGAGTTTCTACTATAAGTAGATTTGGATTATTTATATTTTCTCTAAGAGTTTTAGACAAAGTATCTATCAATTTTTCATTTAATGAGCGAATATTAAATAAATATGTATATCCTTGTTTATATATCTTAATTTTTTCTATTGGATAGAATGAGTCAAATGTGTAGTATTTAAAATGATTTTTATTGTGTAACTCTTTTAGAGTGTTAGTTTGAGCCATTGAATAACTTATATATTTGCTAATAGTTTCAAAACTATCTTGGAAACTAATATCTTTTTTGAGGTATGCCGTGCATTTAAGTTCATAATATTTCATTTATCATCTCTTTTTTTTAATTATAACAGAATATATTATAATATAAAGTCAAAAAGTGTTTATTTGATATTGTTTTATTTTTAAAAAGTATTTTTATGAGGTTTGATTTTGGTTGCGGGAAGAGGATTTGAACCTCTGACCTTCGGGTTATGAGCCCGACGAGCTACCGAACTGCTCTATCCCGCGACATTTAAAAAGTTTTCTACCATAACTGCTGGATGGGGTGAAGGGATTCGAACCCCTGAATACCAGTACCAAAAACTGGTGCCTTACCGCTTGGCCACACCCCAGCTTGTTAGATGTTAAGTGAGCAGAATTATAACCGAATTTTTCTTTATTGTCAAGTGTTTTTATAAAAAAAGATAAAAAAGTTTTTTTATTACAAAATAAAGGGTATAATAACTAAAAATTAATAAGTAAAATAAAAAGGTATAATAGATGTCAGCAGAAGTAATAAAAAGAGTAGAAGTAGCCATTAATGAGATTAAAAGAGGTAAAATGGTGATTATGATGGATGATGAAGATAGAGAAAATGAGGGTGATTTGGTTTATGCTTCAACATTTTCTACACCAGAGATGGTAAATTTTATGGCTATGGAAGCGAGAGGATTAATCTGTACACCCATTACAAAAGAGACAGCAGATAGATTAGAACTTAATCCAATGGTAACTAATAATGATGCTAATCATGAAACTGCTTTTACAATCTCGGTAGATGCAGCAGGTGCGACAACTGGAATATCAGCAGGTGAAAGAGATATGGCAATTGAGCTTTTAGCTTCTCCTATTAGTTCAAAAGGTGATTTATTACGTCCAGGACATATCTTTCCATTAATTGCAAAAGATGGAGGAGTGCTAGTTAGAACTGGTCATACAGAAGGCTCTATTGATTTGTGTAAGCTTTCTGGAATCTCTCCTTGTGCTGTAATATGTGAAATCATTAAACCTGATGGAGAGATGGCAAGAAAAGATGATTTAGAAATATTTTCTAAAAAACATAATATGCCCATTGTATATATATCTGATATTGTAGAGTATAGATTATTAAATGAAAATCTTATCCAAAAAATTGATACAAAAGAGATTGATTTTTTTGGAGCAAAAGTGCAAAAGATTACATATAAAGATCATATTCAACGAGAACATACAGTTATACAATTTTATAAAACCCATCATACAGAAAATGTAAAATTTCATAATATTGGATTAGATGTAGATTTGATTTTAAATTCTCAAAGATTTAATAATCTTACGAGTTCAATAGATTACCTTAAACGTAATGGTGGAATTTTAATTTTTCTTGATACAAAGGTTATCTCAAAAGAACAAGCAAGAGAGTTTGGAATTGGGGCTCAGATTTTAAAAGATTTAGGGATTACAGATATTAAACTTCTAACATCAAATAAAGATACAGAATTTGTGGGTCTTGGTGGATTTGGTTTAAATGTGGTTGATAAGATTATAATAGAATAAAATTCATATCTCATTAATAAGAAACTTATATAATTAGGAATAGAGATTTATTTTAAAACTTATTGGAAGTGATAGCTTTAGCCTCACCAAAAGCTGGAAGCTAAAGCACCAGTTCCAAATTTTAAAAAACTCTAATTAATTAAAGGTTACTATATGTCTAAAATAATCCGTTTTTTTGTAGAAAATAGCAGAATGAATTATCTTCTTTTCTTTCTTATCTTCTCTATAGGAGTTGTATCTTATATTAAAACTCCAAAAGAGATATTTCCCACATTTGAACTTGAGCAAATAATTGTAAGAGGTGCTTATCTAGGAGCATCACTTGATACGATGGATAAGATGGCTGTTAATCCTCTTGAAAATGAGCTAAAAAATCTTGATGATATAGAGGATATAACAAGCGTTATTACATCAGGAAAATATAGTATTATTTTAGAGCTTAAAACAGGAACAAATCCTTATAACTCTCTTGATAAGATAAAAGATGCCTTGTCCATTGCATCAAGAACTCTTCCTAGTGATATGGATGAGCCAACTGTATCTGTTTTAACAATCAAAAAAGACCTTTTAAATATTGCATTTTCATCTGATAAAATGGATATATCTTTGTTAAAAGAAAAAGCTAATGCTTTAAAAGATGAGATTGTAGATATTGATAATATATCTGATGTGATAATATATGGTGACTCTGATATATATTTTGATATAAAAATTAATCCCAAAAAAGTAAATGCTTTTGGATTAGATTTTAATCAGGTGGTTCTTGCTATCTCAAAACTATCATATATATATCCTATAGGATTAATTGAAGATAAAAAAGGTGGATTTTTTTATATCTCTACTGCTAATAGCAAAAAGGATAATAAATCTTTTGAAAATAGTATGATTAGAGTGGGTAAAACAGATATTTATCTAAAAGATATTGCAACAATTAATAAACGATATGAAGATTCTGAAACTCTATTTATGATAAACAAAAAAAATGCTCTTAATATTTTGGTAAGACAAGGTGGAAATGGTAACGCAATAGAAATTGCTAAAAATGTACAAAAAAAGATTACCGAATTTCAAGCTAAAAATCCAAACTTAAAAACTTTTGTATTTGACGATAGCTCAGAAAAAATTTTAGATAGATTAAATATTGTAATCTCTAATATCCTTTTAGGGATTATTATTATCTTTTTGTTAGTTGCATTTTTAATTAATATCCAAATGGCAATTATTATAGCAATAGGAATTCCTACATCTTTTGTTATTGGAGCATTTTATTTTTATTTAGCTGGATATAGCATCAATATGATTTCTCTTATTGGTGTTCTTATTGCACTAGGGATAATTGTTGATGATGCCATTGTTGTAAGCGAAAATATTCAACAATATCTTGAAAAAGGTTATGATATAAAAGAGGCAACGATTAAAGGAGCTTCGGAGATGGCAGAGCCTGTTATTCTTGCATCTCTTACTACACTATTTGCTTTTATCCCTGCATTAATGATAAGTGGAACAATGGGTGAATTTATCAAACTTATCCCAATAGCAGTTAGTGCATTAGTTATCGCCTCTCTTGTGGAATCATTTATATTTTTGCCAATTCATGCATCTCACACTCTTAAAGCTAATAGCAAAACTCTTTCATGGGATAAAGTTAATAAAATATATTCATGGATAATTCATATTTTAATTAAATATAAAAAAACATTTTTAACTATCTTTATTATAATTGTTCCACTATTAACTATTATAGGAATTAAAGCAAGTAAGTTTCAAATGTTTCCTAGATTTGACTCTAAAACGATTCATATATCATTTAAATCTGATGTTAATAATAGTGTAGAAGATTCAAATAAAATCCTTAAAATTATTCAAAAAGATTTATATGAAAAAAGGGAAGAATTATATATTAAACATATAGGTTCAATTGCAGGGTTTAGGCGAGATAGTGCATCTAATAGTGAAAACTTTCCTTATGTTGGTGATATTACGGTAGAACTTCATAAGCTTGAGGCTCAAAATTTTGTGGATAAATATATAACTCCTTATCTTAGTTTTTATTATGATTCTAAAGGGCGAATAAGAGAGCAAAATTCAGCTATTATATCAAAAAGAATTCAAAAATTTTTAATCAAAAAAGATTATAAAAAGAGATTTAATCTTGTTGATATATCTGTTGTTCAAAAAAAGGCAGGACCAATTAAGAGCGATATTAAAATCGGATTAGCTTGTGATGATAATCAAAAAATAATTGAAGCAATAGACCAATTAACTAAAAAGCTATCAAATATTAATGGTGTAATTAGTGTGACTGATAATATCAGATATGGTGTAGATGAGATAAAACTAGAGATAAACTCTTATGGAGAATCTTTAGGATTAAATGAAGCGATAATTGGTTCTGCTTTAAGCAATTTTTATCTCTCTAAACTTATATCTAATACTTTTGATAATAGTGGTATTTTAGAGATTAAAATACAGAGAATAGATAAAAATGATTTTGATGCTTTGCAGAATTTTCAATTAATCTTAGACGATAAAAGAGTTGTATCTCTTAAAGAGGTTGTAATATTTAATCATATTAAGTCATTTGAAAAACTTACCAAAGATAACGGAGAAAAGAACTTTTATCTATTTGCCAATATAGATCCAAATATTATTACTGTAGAAGAGGCTTTGATACTGATAGATAATGATTTAAAAAGAGTAAAAAAGAATGGAATTAAAATTTCTCAAAAGGGTGAACAAGAGAAAAAAGCAGAGCTAAAAAGAGATATGCTCCTTGCCTCTTCTCTTGCATTTATATTAATAATGTTATCAATGATATATCTTTTTAACTCATTTAGAGAAACATTTATGATGCTTTCAGTTATTCCATTTTCTATCCTTGGGGTTATAATAGGTCATATGATATTAGGATTAAATCTTAGTATGCCCTCTTTTATTGGAATATTAGGTCTTGCTGGGGTTGTAATAAATGATGGAATTATTATGATGATAACTCTAAAAAAAGCTACTAATATTGAAGAATTTTATAAATCTGCTACATCAAGATTACGCCCAATTGTACTTACTACTATTACTACTCTTGTTGGACTTTCTACTATTATATTTTTTCCAACAGGACAGGCTGTTATATTTCAACCTTTGGCTGTTGCTCTTGGTTTTGGACTTGCTTGGGGAACTGTGCTAAACTTACTTTATCTTCCAGTTTTATTTGTGATGATAAATAACAACAAACTAAAGATAAATGATGTATAATATAGAACTTTAATACTAGGAGAATACAATGCAAGAGAGTATTTTAAATATGGAAATTGTCAGTGTTGCAATTATTATTGCTATTGGAATAATAATTATTAAAGGTATAGTTATTGTACCACAAGCCCATGCTTATGTTATTGAAAGATTAGGGAAATATAATCAAACTCTTGAGGGTGGTTTTCATATTATTATCCCTATTTTGGATAATATAAGTGCAAAAATCACCAAACAAGAACAGATGATAAATATACCAGAACAAAGTGTGATTACTAGAGATAATGTAAATATTAGTGTTGATGGAATTATTTTTATTCAAGTAGAAGATGCAAAAAAAGCAACCTATGGGATAGTAAATTTTAAAGATGCACTTTCAAATTTATCTACAACAACTCTAAGAGCAGAAATTGGACAATTAGCTCTTGATGAAACACTCTCTTCAAGAGATACTCTAAATCGTAAAATATTAACTGCAATTGATGAAGCGTCCTCTAAATGGGGTATAAAAACTATGAGAGTTGAACTTCGTGATATTTCTGTACCAATTGAGATTGAAGAGGCGATGAATTTAGAGATGAAAGCTGAAAGGGAAAAAAGAGCTATTGAACTCACTGCTATGGCAGATAAAGAGGCTGTTATCCGTGAAGCAGAAGGGCAAAAACAAAAAAAGATTTTAGAAGCAGAAGCGATTGAAAGAATGGCAGATGCTAGTAAGTATGAACAAGAAAAAATAGCAGAGGGGCAACAAAATGCTATGGTTATGATTAATTCTGCTATGATAAATAACCCTCAAGCAGCAGAATTTTTGTTAGCAAAAGATAGAGTAAGTGCATTTAATGAATTAGCCAAAAATCCATCTAAAGATAAAATTATAGTGCCTTATGAAACTACTGAACTTATTGGCTCATTATCAATATTAAAAGAGTTTATAGGTTCTAAAAAGAAAATAAAATGATGGAGGTAATATCCCCCTCATACCTATTAGCAATAGGAATATTACTGATAGGCTTGGAGGCAGTTATATTTTCTTTTGTTATATTCTTTTTGGGTTTAGCATTGATTATTGTATCTGTTATCTCATCTTTTTACACATTTGATAATGCTATTATTCAATTAGCCTTAGCATCTATTATTGCACTTTTTAGTGCATTCTTTTTACGTAATTATATCCTAGAAAAAATATCAAAACCAAGTGAAAAACCAGAAGAAAGAACTCATATATCAGGAGTTGGATATATAGATGAAGATATGATAAAGTTTGATGGAACTTATTGGAGATGTGATAACGACTTAAGCCAATATAAAAATGGAGACAAGGTTGAGATAGTTGATGTAATTGATAATAAAGTTGTACTTAAAGGATAAATAAGTAATTTTGTGTTATAAATCAATCCAAAAAAACTTGGAGATAATATGAGCAATATTTTAAAAATTGGAAAGTATGAATTAAATAGTAGATTAATTGTTGGAAGTGGTAAATATGATAGTTTTCAAACTACGTTAGATGCAACACTTGCAAGTGGAAGTGAATTAATTACAGTAGCAGTAAGAAGAGTAAATATCACAGACCCTGCTCAAGAGAATTTGATGAGCTATTTTGAAAATACAAATGTAAAATTCTTGCCAAACTCTGCAGGATGTACAGCAGCAGAAGATGCTATCACACTTTTTAGATTAACTCGTGAGGCAACAGGGATTGATTTGATTAAACTTGAAGTTATTGGAGATACTGCTAAGACTCTTTATCCTGATGTGATTGAGACTATCAAAGCTTGTGAAGTGTTGGCAAAAGATGGATTTACAATTATGGCTTATACTAATGATGACCCAATTATTGCCAAAAGATTGGAAGATGCAGGAGCTCATGCTATTATGCCTTTGGCTTCTCCTATTGGAAGTGGATTAGGAATTCAAAATAAATTTAATGTTCACTTTATTAGAGAGGCTGTAAGTGTACCTGTGATTGTAGATGCTGGGATTGGTTGTGCAAGTGATGCTAGTGTGGCTATGGAATTAGGAGCTGATGGGGTACTTACAAATACTGCTATTGCTCAGGCTCAAAATCCTATGATGATGGCAGAGGCTATGAAACACGCTGTAATAGCAGGAAGAATGAGTTACGAAGCAGGTAGAATTGCTAAAAGACCATTTGCAACAGCTTCTTCTCCTGTTGATGGGATGATATTTTAATTTAAGAAATATGCTAATGAATTAATGATTATTATGCTTTTGGACACGGTGCTTTAACTCTGTTATTAAGGAGAGGCTAAAGCCATCTCGTCCAAAAAAAAGCTTGATTCATCAACATTAAGGATTGCCCATACTCATATTTTCTTCTATTTAATTCTATACAATAAGTTAATTAAAAACAATCTAAGATATAATCATAAAAATATTTAAATACAAAGGGTTTGATTTGAGAACGCATTATTGTGCCCAAGTTAATGAAGAGAATATAGGCGATATAGTTACCGTTAGTGGGTGGGTAAATAGCCGTAGAGACCATGGTGGATTGATTTTTATAGATTTAAAAGACAAAGATGAAGTTGTTCAACTTGTTTGTGACCCAGCAGATAATGCAGAGGTTCATAAAACGGCTGAAGATGTAAGAGACCAATTTGTTCTTATTGCTACTGGAAAAGTAAGAGCAAGAGGTGAGGGACTTGAAAATCCAAAGCTTAAAACTGGTAAGGTTGAGATAGTTGTAGATAAACTAATTATTGAAAATCGCTCAAAACCAATGCCATTTGACCTTAATGATGATAAGGTAAATGAAGAGATTAAATTAAAATATAGATATTTAGAACTAAGAACTAAAAAATCTTATGATATATTTAAACTTCGTTCAAAAGTAACAATGGCAACAAGAAATACACTTGATGAGCTTGATTTTTTAGAAGTTGAGACACCAATTATTACTAAATCTACTCCAGAGGGAGCAAGAGATTATCTTGTGCCTAGTCGTGTTCATGGTGGAGAGTTTTATGCCTTGCCACAATCTCCTCAACTATTTAAACAACTTTTAATGGTTGGTGGATTTGATAGATATTTTCAGATTGCTAAATGTTTTAGAGATGAAGACCTAAGAGCAGATAGACAACCAGAATTTACTCAAATAGATGTTGAGATGAGTTTTTGTGACCAAGAAGATGTAATCAAAGTAGCAGAAAAATTAATCTATGATATATTTACAAAATGTGATTTTGATATTCCATCAACATTTAAAAGAATGACATATAATGATGCAATGGAGAATTACGGAACTGATAAACCTGATATGAGATATGATTTGGCTATGGTTGATGTGATTGATATTTTTGCAAGATGTGATAATGAGATATTCTCTAGTATCGCCTCAACTCCAAAGAAAAATAGAATAAAAGCTCTTAAAGTACCAAATGGAGATAAAATATTCTCAAAAAGAGAGATGAAAAGATTTGAAGAGTATGTAAGAAAATTTGGAGCATCAGGACTTGGATATTTCCAAATGAAAGAAGATGGACTAAAAGGTCCTCTTACAAAATTCTTTACAGAAGAGGATTTAGAAGCGATTATTCAGAGATGTCAATTAGAGATTGGTGATGCTGTATTCTTTGGTGCTGGTGAGAAAAAACGAGTATTAGATTATATGGGTAGATTTAGAATTTTCTTAGCAGAACACGAAAAATTAGATTTAATTGATGAGTCTAAATTTGAATTCTTATGGGTAATGGATTTTCCAATGTTTGAAGTAGAAGATGGAAAAGTCAAAGCACTTCACCACCCATTTACAATGCCAAAATCTCTTGATTATGAAGATATAGAAGATATTTCATCAATCGCTTATGATATAGTTTTAAATGGTACAGAGTTAGGTGGTGGTTCAATCCGTATTCATAAAGAGGATATTCAAGAAGAGATATTTAGACTTTTAGGTATTGATGAAGAGGAAGCAAATGAAAAATTTGGTTTCTTGCTTGATGCACTTAAATTTGGAGCTCCCCCTCATGGTGGATTTGCTTTAGGACTTGATAGATTGATTATGTTAATGACAGGAAGTAGCTCTATTAGAGAGGTGATAGCATTCCCTAAAACCCAAAAAGCACAATGTCTATTGACTAAAGCACCAAGTGCCGTTGATAATGAGCAGTTAAAAGATTTGAGCCTTAGAATAAGAGCTACACCAACAGCATAGAATAATTATATGGTGGGTTTAATTACAACACAAAAATATTGGTAGGGTCGGTTTTAACCGACCAAAATATAATAAATAAAGGAAACAAAATGAAAAAACTATTTTTAATAATTGGAGCTCCAGGAAGTGGAAAAACAACAGATGCCCAGCTAATTGCAGAAGCAAACGATAATATCACTCATTATTCAACAGGTGATATGTTTAGAGCAGAAGTAGATAGTGAAAGCCAAAGAGGAGAGTTAATCAAATCTTTTATTGAAAAAGGTGATTTAGTTCCAATTGAAATAGTAATAGAAACAATC
>CAYWFW010000177.1:0-5474 GCA_964457735.1 uncultured Sulfurovum sp.
GAATGATGCAAATTTTGATTCGTAAAACCAAAAATAATCCTATCCTTATTGGCGAACCTGGGACTGGAAAAACGGCGATTGTAGAGGGTTTAGCTCAGATGATTATCAACAAAGATGTACCTTTATCTTTGCAAAATAAAAGAGTTGTATCTTTGGATATGAGCCGACTTATCGCAGGTGCAAAATATCGTGGAGAGTTTGAAGATAGATTAAAAGCTGTTGTAGATGAAGTCAAAAAGAGTGATAATATAATCTTGTTTATTGATGAGATTCATACAATTATTGGAGCAGGGGCAAGTGAGGGGAGTATGGACGCTGCTAATATCCTAAAACCTGCTCTTGCAAGAGGGGAGTTACGAACTATTGGAGCAACAACACTAAAAGAGTATAGAAAATATTTTGAAAAAGATACAGCACTTCAAAGACGATTTCAACCAGTAAAAGTAGATGAGCCATCAATTAATGAGGCTTTACAAATTTTAAGAGGGCTAAAAAATAGATTAGAGGCTCACCATAATGTAACCATTACAGATAGTGCATTAGTGGCTTCAGCAAAACTTAGCGATAGATATATCACTGATAGATTTTTACCAGATAAAGCGATTGATTTGATTGATGAGGCATCGGCAGAACTTAAAATGCAAATTGAGAGTGAGCCAAAAGAGCTTTCAGTTACCAAAAGAGCTATCACTACACTTGAAGTTGAAAAGTCGGCTTTGTTAATGGAAGATGGAGATAAAAATGCTCAAAGATTAGAGGGACTTGAAGAGGAGTTAGCAAACCTACAAGAGAAAAAAGTAACTCTTAATAATCAATTTGAAAATGAAAAAAGAGTATTTGATGAAATTGCATCTCTTAAAAGCGAAATAGAATCTCTAAAAAGTGTAGCTATTCAAGCTCAAAGAGATGGAGATTTTAGCAAATCAGCAGAGATAGAGTATGGACAAATCCCAAATAAGACTCAAGAGATAGAAAAACTTGAAGCTAAATGGAGAGAGATGTTAAAAAATGGAACTTTACTTAAAAATTCGGTTGATGAGGATATGATAGCATCAATTGTAAGCCGTTGGACTGGAATTGAAGTAAATAAAATGTTGCAATCTCAAAAAGATAAAATCTTAAATATTGAGGGGATTTTAAATAAAAGTGTAATAGGTCAAAATCAAGCACTAAAAGCAATCTCAAGAGCAATCAAAAGAAACAAAGCAGGATTAAGTGATACCAATCGCCCAATTGGAAGTTTTATATTTTTAGGTTCAACTGGAGTAGGAAAAACACAAGTAGCAAAATCACTTGCTAAATTTCTATTTGATAGCGAAGATGCTTTAATTAGAATTGATATGAGCGAATATATGGAAAAACATACTGCTTCAAGACTTGTAGGCGCACCTCCTGGATATGTGGGATATGATGAGGGGGGACAACTTACAGAGGCTGTACGAAGAAAGCCATATTCAGTGGTGCTTTTTGATGAGATAGAAAAGGCTCACCCTGATGTATTTAATACACTTTTACAAGTGCTTGATGATGGAAGATTAACCGATAATAAAGGTGTTACAATTGATTTTAAAAATACGATTATTATAATGACATCAAATATCGCAAGTGATAAAATTATGGAGATAGAAGATTTAGAAGAAAGAGAAAAGATGGTAAATAGTGAATTAAAAAATTACTTTAAACCTGAATTTTTGAACCGTCTTGATGATATTGTAATATTTAATCCTCTTAATCTTGATGCTATTACAAATATTGTAGATATTTTGTTTAAATCAATTCAAGATAAACTACTTTCAAGAGAGATAAATATAAGCCTAACTCAAAGTGCAAAAGAGTATATTGCCCAAAAAGGATTTGACCCAGTATATGGAGCAAGACCACTTAAACGAGCATTGTATGAAGAGATAGAAGATAGATTGGCAAATCTAATTTTAGAAGATAAAATTATAGATGGAAGTAGTGTAGAGTTTGATGTGGTTGATGGCGAGATTGTTGTCAAGTTAGATTAGTGGGGTTGGTTTTTAATTGGACACAGTGCTTTAGCTCCGTATGAAATAAGAATTTTTGATATAATATTTTGGTGGGTTTCACCCACCCTACATAGGCTTGGGTGAATTTAATTGGATTATCTAAAACAATAGTATTGTTTATTTCAGATACATAATAATATAGATAACTAAAGCTTAATCTCTAAAGCTTTTTTTATACAAGAGTTAATTAACGCCTCATCTGCCACCTTAACTTTAGCATTTTGGGGCAAGAATTTTTTTGTGGCCTCTCCAATAACAACTGCAATATAGCTATTATCCCAGCTAAAATTATTTAAAAAACATTTAATAGTTGATGGCGATGTAAAAATTATAATAGAGTTTTTTGCAGGTTTTTTATTTTTTTTATAAGATATACAATCTGTTTTATAAATTATTTGCTCTGTTAGGTTAAGGTTCTCATTTTTAAGATAAGTTAGCATATCAAAAGATACAGTTTTTGGTCGCAGGTATAATAATTTTTTATCACTAAAAAACTCTTTTATATCATCTGATAAATTTTTACCATAAAACTTTTTAGGATAATATATAACATCTCCACCAAGTTCCTCTATTTTGCTTTTTGTAGCTCCACCAATCGCAATTGATGGATATTTTTGCCAATTTTTATCTATATTATTAGCTGTTACAACTGCTTGTTTTGATGTAAAAATTAGCGTATTTGATGTAGAAAAATCAATACTATCAGCTGTTTGAGTAAACTCTATCATTGGCAAAGAGATAGTATCTTTTTTTACTAATGGAGAAAGAAGATAAATATCTCTATCCATTCTTAGTATTTACCTCTACAATAGTTTTTCCTAAAAGCATCGCTTCATTAATATCTTCATCATCATAAGGGTCAAAATGGGGAGTGATTATCCATCTTTTATTTGGTTCAAGAGCTATTATCTTATCTTCAATCTCATCTGCAATTCTATGAGCTTCCAAAAGAAGCATATTTGGTCTTAAAACCATATGAAATTCCAAAAAATTTGTTGTGCTATCTGTTCTACTTTTTAGCCAATGATAGCTTGTAATCTCTTTATGAGAGGTTATTATATCTTTAATATTTTCAACAATCTTATCATCAAGAGATTTATCTAATAAGATTTCTGTCCCCTCTTGGATAATTTCATAAGCAGAATATATGATATAAATACCAATAAAAAATCCAAAAATTGCGTCAATAATATCAAGACCTGTAAGATATACTAAAATCAAAGCAATCAAAATTACCCCATTACTCCAAAGGTCGGTTTGATAGTGAAGAGCATCAGCTTTAATTACTATATTATCTGTCTCTTTTGCAACATTTAATAGATATTTTACAAGTAAATATGTAACAATAATAGAGAATATCATAACAGCGATAGATGGCGTTAAAAGTGCAACAGTAGAATCATTCATAGCTTTATCCACAGATACATACATAATATAAAAACCAGAAAGTGTGATAACTGTCCCCTCTATTACGGCAGCAATTGCTTGAATTTTACCTTTACCATATTGATATTGATCACTTGCTTTCTCTTCTGATTTTGCAATGGCAAAAAAATTCATTATAGAGACTAATGTATCCAATAAAGAATCAATTGCAGAAGCTAATAGGGCAACTGAACCACTGGCAATCCCTATTGTTAATTTTACAAGAACTAATATACTTGCAACACTACTTGATACAATAGTAGCCTTTTTCTGAGATGACATTTTATTATCCATTCTTATCTCCAAATAAAGCTGAACCAATTCTTACAAGGTTTGAACCACATTTAATTGCTAACTCGTAATCTCCACTCATCCCCATTGAACAGATTGTTGCATTTGGTAATTCTTGATAGATTTTATATGTATCTTCAAAACTTTTTTGAGTAAAATTATTATCCATTGCTCCAATACTCATAACACCTTTTAGGTTTATATTTTCACATCTTTCTAAAATCTCTTGATATATATCTTTTGCCTCATCTATATTAACACCAAATTTACTATCTTCATTTGAAGAGTTTATCTGAAGCAAACAATTCATCTTTTGATTTTTAACACTTAGTCTTTCATTTAATGCAATTGCTAATTCAACGGAATCTAATGAGTGCATAAGTGATGGTTTAATATCAATAAGTTTATTTATTTTATTTTTTTGTAATGAGCCTTGAAAGTGCCATTCTAACGGAAGAGCTTCTAGCTCTGATACTCTATTTTGAAGTTGTTGAACTTGATTTTCTCCAAATGCTCTTTGCCCACATTTATACATCATCTCTATAGCTTTGGTATCTGAATATTTGCTCACTGCTACAAGTTTTACAATATGATGACCACTTACTGATAATCTTGCACTTTCTATATTTTGAATCACTTTATCTAAGTTTTCTTCTAATAATCTCTTCATTTTTATCCCTTTTATACTTTAATCAAATTTACTTAATAGAGTTCTTATTAAACTCATAGGAAGTTATGGCTTTAGCCCAATGCCAATGAATTAAGCTTTTTTTTGGACGAGATGGCTTCAGCCTCTCCATAATATACGGAGCTAAAGCACCGTGTCCAAGAGCATAAAATCCTTAAGTCATTGGCATTATTGAGCTTTAGCCTCACCAAAAGCTGGAGCTAAAGCACCAGTTCCAAATTTATTTAATAATTATAAACAAGCCACTTTAAAATATCATTTTGTATACTAGCACCATCCCAACCAGATTTAGGGTCATTTATCAAAATTACCACACTATAAATTCTACCTGAATAGCTATTAACATAACCTATAATATTTTTTACTTTATTAATAGTACCTGTCTTAAACCATCCTCTACCTTTAACTATAGAGTTTTTAAATCGTTTTTTTGTTGTACCATCAACACCTGCGATAGAGAGAGTATCTAACCATTTTTGCCCCTCTGAATTAAACGCATCTCTTAAAAGATTAGTAAAACTTGTTGCTGTCACTATAGAATTTCTTGATAATCCTGAACCATTATCAATAAATAATCTTTTATCAAGCTTTACACCATTTGATATAAGTATCTTTTTTATCGCCTTTCGTCCTTTATATATTGTGCAAGGTCTATTGAAAATATAACCACCCAAAGTTAGCATAAGCTGTCTAGCCATCACATTATTACTATCTTTATTAATTGTTGATATTATATCTTTTAAAGGTTTTGATTTATATATAAATAAATTCTTAGAATATCGTGGTATTTTTGCTAATTTTAATCTAGATTTATTTAAGATTAAGGGTTCTTATGCTGGCGCTATGGGTTTCGGGCAGTTTATTCCGACAAGTTATTTAGCCTATGCGGTTGATTTTGATAATAATGGCTCGGTTGATTTATTTGGATCTGTAGAAGATGCAATTGGTAGCGTTGCTAACAATCTTAGCAAACATGGCTGGGAGGCAGGTAAACCAGTAGTATGGAAGACTGCTAATTTCCTTTCAATCATTAAAGACCC
>CAYWFW010000178.1:0-3589 GCA_964457735.1 uncultured Sulfurovum sp.
GCTCTTTTACACCCTTTATATTTGACATACATCTCACCATCATCTATAATCTTTATTCTTTTGATATAACAAACATAAGGAAATCTACTCTCATATCTACTATTAAATGTACCATAAACATCTCTTGCATCTACGATTGGAATACCACTACCCTCTCGCACCTCTACAGTAGTCCGTGCATCTACTATTAATGTCATTACCAACAAAAAAGCCATTAATCTTAAAAACATATCACCCTCCTATATTTTGATATATCTCTATTATATACCTTATTAAATTAAACTTAGCTTTTAAACTCTTCTAAAGATATAACCTGTTGCTCTTTATTATCTAAATTCTTAACCCAAATTTTATTATTTTCTAACTCATCTTCACCAATTACAATACAATATTTAGCATTGATTTTATCTGCATTTTTTAAATGAGCTTTAAGAGATTTTTTTTCATACTCTATTTTAGCTTTTGTAGTTTTTCTTAAAGTTGAAGCTATATCAAATAATCTATCTGTAATATTTTCTACCATAGCACCAATATATACACCATCTCTAATATCTTGAGGCATCTCTACAAGTTCTAATATTCTCTCTATTCCCAAAGCAAATCCAACAGCAGGAGTAGATTTACCATCAAGATACTCTACCAATTTATCATATCGCCCACCACCTGCTATTGCTGATTGAGAACCGATATTATCACTTACAAACTCAAAAGCACTCTTATTATAATAATCTAACCCTCTTACTAAATTCGTATCAACTTCATATTCTAATTTAGCACTATCAAGAAGAGATTTTAGGGTATCAAAATCACTATTACACTCATCGCATAAATTATTAATAAGCTTAGGGGATATTTGTAGCAGAGATTGACACTTCTCATTTTTACAATCAAGGACTCTTATTGGATTTGTTTCAATTCTACGATTACAATCACTACATAATTCATCTTTGATATTATCCAAAAATGATACTAAATTATCTCTATAAAGTGGCATACAACTACCACAACCCAAAGAGTTAATTTGTAGCTTATATCCAATCCCAAGAGCATCAAAAATATCTCTTATCATCAATATAATCTCAAAATCTTCATATACACTAGCCTCTCCAAAACTCTCACAACCAAACTGATGAAACTCTCTTAATCTCCCTTTTTGAGGTTTTTCATATCTAAACATCGCTCCATAATAGTAAAATCTATCTTTGCGTGGTCGTCTATCAAGTTTGGCTTGAATATAAGCCCTAACTACTCCAGCAGTTCCTTCTGGGCGAAGACAAACATCATTATTACCCTTATCAATAAATTGATACATCTCTTTGCCCACAATATCACTACTCTCTCCAACACTTCTTTTAAATAATTTTGTCTCTTCAAGAAGTGGTGTTTCAATATAGCTATATCCATATTTTTTAGAAATCTCTATTGCAGTTTTTATAATATATCTAAATCTTTGACTCTCCTCAAATGTTATATCTTTCATTCCTCTTAGTGCATTTATCATTTTTATCCTCTATAATAATTCATTAAGGTATTATACTCTATATTTCTTTTAGGTATTATTTATAAAATCATTGTAGAATATTGTTCATATAATTATAGGAGAAAAGAATGATAATGAACGGTAAAAAAGGTGTGATTCTTGGAATTGCAAATAAAAAATCAATAGCTTACGGAATAGCAAAATCTTGCCAAGAGCAAGGAGCAGAGGTTGCAATTACATATTTAAATGATAGATTTGCAAAAAAGCTTCAACCAATTGCAGATGAATTAGGGCAATCTGAAAATATATACAGATGTGATGTTAGTAATCCTGATGAGATTAAAGAGTTAATGGAGTCACTTAAAAAAGATTTTGGTGAGATTGATTTTATTGTTCATTCTATTGCATTTGCTCCAAAAGAGGGTTTAAGTGGTAGATTTGTTGATATTTCAAAAGATGCTTTTGATGTAGCGATGGATATTTCTGTATATTCATTAATTGAAATTGTGCGTGAATTAAAGCCAATAATGAGTACAAATTCATCTGTCTTAACACTTAGTTATTATGGTGGAGTTAAATATATCCCAAATTATAATCTTATGGGTGTAGCAAAAGCAGCGTTAGAGATGACAACAAAATATTTAGCACAAGATTTAGGGCGAGATGGAATTAGAGTAAATGCAATATCTGCTGGACCAATTAAAACCCTTGCTGCTGCTGGAATTGGTGATTTTGGATTTTTATTAAAATGGAACAAAGACCATGCCCCGTTAAAGGAAAATGTAACAATTAATCAAGTTGGAAATAGTGGAATGTATCTGCTTTCTGATTTAAGTGCAGGGGTTACAGGAGAGGTTCATTATGTGGATGCAGGATATAATCTGATGGGGATGCCAGAGATTTACAAAGATAAAGATGGTAAAATTGCTCTTAATGAAACAAGTAAATAGCAGATGAATAATTCAAAAGATTATATATCTAAAAAAAGTTTTTTGATAGTATGCTTACAATTTATGGGAGAAATCCTGTTGTTGAGGCACTTGAGGATAACTCTTTAAAAATTCATAAACTTCATTTAGCTGATTCAAACAGAGATATAGATGTGATAAGTAAAATTAAAAAAATAGCAAATAGTAGAGATATTGAGATTGCTTATCATAATAAAACTGCACTTTCAAGAATATCAAAAAATGCGAAACAAGACCAAGGTGTGGCATTGGATATTATTATGCCTCATTCAAGCAGTGAAGATAGTTTTTTGGAGGCAAATCAAGAGTTTAGAGTTTTAGCCCTTAATGGTATTCAAAATCCTCAAAATTTAGGTATGATAATTCGCTCTTGTGTGGCTGGAAATATTGATGCTATAATAATAGAAGATAAAAATTCTGCCAAAATATCTCCATTAGTGATTAAAGCAAGTGCAGGGACTATGTTTAAAATACCAATTATAAAAAGTAAAAACTTAGTTAAAACTCTAAAAAACTTTGATAATACTGATATTTATACTTTGTCATCTCATAGTAAATATAGTTACAAAGATGAGAATTATCAAAAAAGGGTAATTTTTATTTTAGGTAATGAGAGTGATGGAGTGAGTAAAGAGATAGAAAATATATCAACAAAAAGTATAGCAATACCGATGAATAGAGGTGTTGAATCACTTAATGTTGCAGTAACAGCTTCTATTCTAGCTTTTTTATAAAGATATAAATAGTTATATTTTTATCTTATTTTAATCATTGATATGTTATATTTATACAAGTAAAAAGCCAAACTATCTGCGAAGATAGGACGGAAAGCTACGGGTCTTAATATTTATTAAGATCGCCGAGTTACCAAATCAAACATTTCTTATTATTTTTAGTTTAAAAGAATTTTGAACTAATCAACCATTCTAAAGCCAAACTATTTGTGAAGATAGGACGGAAAGCTACGGGTCTTAATATTTTATTTATAATTTAAGATAGCCGAGTTACATAAACTAATTCTTATGACAGGATTTTTATTATGAACAACTTTAGACTTTTATATATTTTTTATATACCAACACTTTTTATAGCTTTTTATTTTAATACAAATGATTTGTCTATATTTCTAAACTCATTATCA
>CAYWFW010000179.1:0-4252 GCA_964457735.1 uncultured Sulfurovum sp.
ATATTTATTAATTGTCTATTATAATTTATTAGATATTTACTATTTGCAAAAAGAATATCAAAAATATCTCCTAAAAAGAATATTTGAGTAATTTGATTTTTTTCCAAAAAAGAAACATTTAGTATATCAAATATAGTATCACCATGATGAGGATAATGAACATCAGCTATAAAAATAGCCATATTTTCTATTTTTATCACTGAGTATTTTTCATAAATCTTACAATATTATGGAATATAAGATATTGTAGGAATTGCCATATTTTCATTAAAACCACACATTAAATTTGCAGCAACAAGTGCTTGAGAAGATGCTCCTCTTAAAAGATTATCAATTGCAGAGTTTACAAAAAGCCCATTTTCATTTTTACTAGCAAATATATCACAAAAATGAGTACCTGCTGTACTTTTAATATCAACTGGGTTTTCTCTAATTCTAATAAATGGGTCATTCTTATAATGCTCTTTTAAAATCTCCAAAGGGTCTATATTTTTATCTTTTAAAGTGGCATATACACTCACAAGCTCACCTCTTGTTGCAGGAATTAGATGAGGAACAAAATTTACAGATATATTTTTTCCACTAATCATTTTTATCTTTTGGGCAATCTCTGGTGCATGTCTATGTTTAAGAGGATTATATGCAAATATATTATCATTAATATTTACAAAATGTGATACTTCTGATAATTTTTTCCCTGCTCCACTAACACCAGATTTTGCATCAACAAACATTGGTGCATTTTCATCAATATAATCAATAAATGGCAAAATTCCAAGAAGTGTTGCAGTTGGATAACATCCTGGACCAGATGCAAGTGAAGTTTTTCTTAAATTATCTCTATAATATTCAATCAAAGCATAAACACTATTATCCAAATTTTCCACATCCTCATGTTTACAATAATGCTCCTCATAAGTATCTTTATCTAATCTATAATCTGCCGATAAATCCACAACTTTTACACCATTAGCTAATAGTTGTTTTGCAAACCCCATTGATGCTTTGTGAGGAAGTGCCAAAAATACTAAATCACAATTTTCCGAAATCAAATTAGCATCTGCTTTTTCTATTGGAAAACTGATAACATCTTGTAATGATGGATGGAGATTTTCAACTCTTGTATCTCCTGTGGTAGTAGCAAGAACCGAAATCTCAAAGTGAGGATGAGATATTAACATCTTGATAAGCTCTAATCCTGTATATCCACTTGCTCCAACAACTCCAACTTTCATGATAGGTCTATCTCTTTGTAATAAACCTCTTCAATATCATATTGGACTTTTCCTGATGGTAAATTCATTCTTACGCTATCACCCTCCTCTTTGCCCAAAATTTGTTTTGCTAATGGAGATTTAATTGAGATTAAACCTTTATTTGGATTACTCTCTTGAGTTCCTACTATAGTGTAAGTAATCTCCTCATCTGTTTTGGTATCAATTATTAATATAGTTGAGCCAAAACTAACTCTTTCATGAGCTAATTTTGAAGGGTCAATAACAATTGCTCTTCCAACAACATCTTGAAGCTCAATAATACGAGCTTCCATTAATCCTTGTCTATCTTTTGCCGCATGATACTCAGCATTCTCTTTTAAATCTCCTAATTCTAAAGCAGCTTCAATCTCTTTTGCAATCTTCGCTCTCTCTTTTGTTTTAAGATACTCTAACTCCATACTCAATTTTTCATATGTTATATCAGTCATTGGCTCTTTTTCCACCACAATGACTCCTTTTAATTTAAATTGTTAATATTATACCAAAAGATAAATATTAATTTGTTTTATCCTCATATTCATCTATCATATCTAATCTTCTACCTTTATTATCAAACTTTTTTCGATAATATCCACGCACAATACCAAATGTAATAAGAGAAAAAAATATTGCCGATATAATATAAAAAATATCACCAATACTCATCTTAATCCTTCATCTTTATAGTAATTTTTTTAAATCCCTCATAGTTTTGCTTTAGTGCTTCATAAGTTACAATACCCACAGAGACACCAAGATTCAGGCTTCTTCCTGCTCCACCCATTGGAATAGTTATACATCTACTAGGGTTCTCTTTTAAAACTTTTTCATCTATCCCTTTTGTCTCAGAACCAAATATCAAAAAATCATCTTTTTTGTAGGTTGCTTCAAAATAGATATTATCAGTTTTTGTTGTAGCTAAATGTGAATTTCTATCTATTGGATGAGTATCTAAAAACTCTTCAAAACTTTCCCAAACTGTTAAATCCAATTTATTCCAATAATCTAACCCTGCTCGTTTTACTGCTTTATCATTAATGTCAAATCCAAGAGGTTTGATTAGATGCAATGATGCACCAAGATTTACACATAATCGCCCAATTGTTCCAGTATTTGGAGGAATTTGAGGTTCTACTAACACTATATTAAACATTAAAATACCACCGTTTTGTTTTTATGAATAAATACTCTATCATTTAACACTAAAGCAAGTGCTTTTGAAAGAACAATTTTTTCTACATCTTTACCAGCTTTTTGCATATCTCGCCACTCATAATAATGATTTACAGGGATTACATCTTGATATATAATTGGTCCCTCATCCAAATCAGAAGTAACAAAATGTGCAGTTGCTCCAATAATTTTAACACCTCTACTATGGGCTTGTTTATAAGGATTTGCACCAATAAATGCAGGTAGAAAGGAGTGATGAATATTAATAATTTTCCATCTATAATTCTCCACAAAATTACTACTTAAAATTCTCATATATTTAGCCAAAACAATATAATCAAAATCCATATCATTCAAAAGTGAAAGAACTTTTTGCTCATGCTCTTCTCGTGATATATTTTCTGCACTTATATAATTAAACGGAATATTAAAACGATGAGTTAATGATTGTAAATCTTTATGATTAGAAATAACTGCTTTTATATCAGCATCAAGCTCCCCACTCTCCCATCTAATTAAAATATCACCCAAACAATGAGCCTCTTTTGTTGCCATAATTACAATTTCTTTTCTCTTTGGCTCAATAACTTTAATAATCGCATCTTTTGGTGTAATAGTTTTTAAATCAATAAGTAGTTTATCTTTATCAAACTTTCCAGTAATAACTGTTCGCATAAAGAATTTTGAGTTTGCTTTATCCACAAATTCACGGTTATGATCAATATTCAAATCTAAATCAAAAAAAACTTTACTTATATTATAAACAAGACCTTTTTCGTCATTACAATCTATTAATACTCTTGCTCTATTTTCCATATTTTACTCTATAAATTAGCTCCAAAACTACATCCCTCTATTTTTTCCACTCTGCCTATGTGTCTTCCACCTTCAAATTCAGTCTCACAAAAAGCATCAATCATACTTTCAATAACTCCACGCCCCACAACTCTTTGACCAAAACATAAAATATTAGCATCATTGTGAGCTCTTGTTGCACTTGCAGTAAAAGCATCATGACATAACCCTGCTCTTATACCCTCTATTTTGTTTGCAGCAATTGAAATCCCTATTCCAGTTCCACATATTAATATACCAAAACTACCTTTGTCTGATACAACCAAATTAGCACATTTTTTGGCAAAATCTGGATAATCTACTCTATCATCACTATCTGGACCTAAATCAATAACTTCATGACCTTTTGAAGATATATAATCAATTACAAAACCTTTTACTTCAAATCCAGCATGATCTGTTGCTATATAAAATTTCATTCTTTTTCCTACACTTTTTTACTATTTTTTACTTATTATACCAAGTTTTTTTTAAGTTAATGATAATAAAAGAAACAATTTACTTAGATAATTTTATAATCGGGTCAGGCGTTGAATATGCACTCTAGCCAATAATAATCTTTAACAGTATGATATAATTTTAGTGTACATTCAACGCCTGACCCGATTAATGGATTAGTAAATCCATACTATTTTGAATACTTTCATCTATAAATTTAAAAAGCTCATTTTTGTTATTAATAGCTGTTAGATATTCACTTCTATGTTCATTTTCAATTAACGGTGGAACGATATTATTTTGAATAGCTTGAAAAGCCATTATTAATCTTCCTACTCTTCCATTGCCATCAGCAAAGGGATGTAGTACTCTTTCAAATAAGATATGAAACTCTGCTATATCTAATGAGCTCATTTTATTACTATGGAATCTATAAAGTAAATTTTCAATATCATTTGAAATTTTATTAGGTGCTGATAGCTTTATATCTACACCTTTTATATATCGCTCATCTAGTCTATATGCTCCAA
>CAYWFW010000180.1:0-7688 GCA_964457735.1 uncultured Sulfurovum sp.
AATAGTATTATAAATCTAATTTTATATTATTAGGAGTTACATTTTATGTCAATAAAAAAATATTATATTTTGCTTTTAGCAATACCTCTATTTTCTGGTGTTCAAAATTTAAGTCTAAATCAGGCACTTAAAATTTTAAAAAAAGAAAATTTAGAGCTTAAAATAGCTAAGTTTAATCAAGATATTAAATCTTATGAAGCTAAAATAGCCAAAGGTTATAACTATGGAAAATTAGATTTAACAATGCAAGGGATTAAGTCTAATGATTCTGGTAATGTATTTGGTTTTAAGCTTCAAAATAGAGAAGCTAATTTTGGAGATTTTGGTTTTGCAGAGTTTGATATGTCAGGGGCTACAAATCCTCTTCCTGTTGAACCAAAGGAGCTAAACTATCCAGATGCAAGAAATTACTTCTCAACAAAACTTACTTTTGTACTCCCTTTATACACAGGTGGTAAACTAACTCAATATGGTAAGATTTCAAAGAGTATGTATGATATGAGTAAATTAGATAGTCAAAAGATATTAAATCAAAAGGTATTAGAAACAAAAAAAACTTTTTATGATATATCTCTTGTAGAAAACTATATCAATAATCTTGGTCAAATCATATCAAATATTAAAAAACTAGAAACTATTGTAGATTCTATGAAGGTTGAAGGATATGCAAAAGATATAGATATTTTAGAGGTTCAAGCAAGAAAAGCAGAAGCTGATAGTATGTATAATCAGGCAAAACTAAATAAAGAGTTAGCATATCAATTTTTATCATTTTTGCTTAACAAAGAGATAAGTAGTATTCAAAAGATAAATGATATGGCAAAAATGCCAAAAGTTACAAAAGAGGATGTCAATATGAACCTTGATATTCAAAAAGCTTCTTTAGGTCTTAAGATAACTGGTATGGCTGTAGATTTAGAAAAATCAAACTTTTTGCCAACTGTTGGAGCATTTGGGGAATATGGAAGTAGTGATGATAAGTTCTTAAATGAATTTGCAGATAAAGACTCTTATACTGTAGGTGTTCAAGTTCAATGGAATATTTTTAATGGTGGAATTGATTCTAATAATCTTGAAAAGGCAAAAGTAAAAGAGCTTCAAGTTAGAGACCAAGTTGAATTGGCAAAAAAAGGTATTTCTCTTAAAGTTAAAAAGCTTCAAACAGAGATAAACAGTGAGGCTGGTGATATTAAAAGTTTTCAGGCTCAATATAAATTTGCACAAAAAGTATATCAAAATTATCAAGCAAGATATAGAGAAGGTATGGTATCAATTAGTGATTTACTTATCAAACAATCTAAAGAGCTTGAGATTTTGCTTAAATTATTAACTGTAAAAAATACACGAAATTATAAAATATTTCAACTAAATAGTATACTAAATAAAGGAGTATAATTATGAAAAAATTATTATCATTAATCGTAGTGGGAGTATCTTTAATTACAACGCTAGGTGCAATTGAGTTTAATCTTAGTGGTTCAATTGTATCAGATAATCAAAAGATGCTAACAAGCCGTTTTATGGGATATATAAAAAATATGAGAGTTAGTGAGGGTGATATTGTAAAACAGGGTGATCTTTTATATGAGATTGATTCAAAGGATATTGACGCGGCAAAAAGTCAAGTGGAACTTGTAATATCTCAAGCACAATTAGCCTTGCAGATGAGTAGAAGTCAATATAATAATGTTTTGATAAATCTATCAAGACATCAAAGACTTTTTAAAAAAGGTATGGTATCAAAATATGAACTAGAAAATCTTCAATTAGCAGAAAAAAATATGAAGAGTATGATAGGTATTGCAACAAAACAAGTTGAACAAGCCCAAGCAAAAAAACGAGAGGTTTTAAATCAATATAACTATCTTAAGATAAAAGCACCAAATGATGGTGTTGTTGTAGCAAAAAAGGTTAATGAAGGGGAGATGGCAATTCCAGGGATGCCTGCGATTATTTTAACAGATTTAAGTAAACTAAAAATTATTGTTGAGATTAGTGAAACAGATTTAAAACATGTATCTTTAGGGAAAGATGTTGATATTGTTATACCATCTATCCATTTTAATACAAAAGGAAAAATTAGCTCTATTATACCTAGTTCCAATCCTATGACCCATAAATTTAAGATGAAAATAGAATTTGATTTTAAAAATAATTCTATATATCCTGGGATGTATGTAAAAATTACAATTAAAGACTAAGGAGTTTATATGCAAGAAAAAAAAGAGTATGAAGTTACCGATGTCGCTGGAAAACTAGCCAAAGGTTTTATGAAAAATCCTCTTACTGCAGTATTGGGGGCTTTTTTACTTCTAATGGGATATTTGGCTCTTAATATTATGCCAAGAGAAGAGGACCCTCAAATTTCAATTAGTGGTGGTGCTATTATTGTACCAATGCCTGGAGCAACCCCTACAGAGATTGAAAATATTATAGTAAAACCACTTGAACGAAAGCTTAGAGAGGTTAAGGGTATTGAACACGTTTATGGTATGGCTATGAATAATGTTGGTATTGTAAATGTGATGTATTATATTGGAGAAAACAGAGAAGACTCTAATCTTAAACTTTATGATAAAGTTATGCAAAATATGGATAAGATGCCAAAAGGTGTTATGCAACCACTGATAAAACCGTTTGATATTGATATTGATGTACCTATTTTAACATTCGCATTTTATCCTAAAAAACATTCAACCGTTAATGAAGCAGAACTTTTTGATAAGGTTAGAAAAATTCAACAAAGATTAAACTCTATTGAAAATGTAGCAAAAACAACACTTCAAGGTGAACATAAAGAGCAGTTTAATGTGGAGGTTGATATGGGTAAATTATCAGCTTATCATCTATCTTTGGGTCAAATTATGAAAGCTATTGAATCACTAGCAATTAATGTTCCTGATGTAAAAGGGCGACTAGCTAATGGAAAGTTAATGATTTTTGGTATTAGAAATGCTATAGATACTATTGATGATGTTGGTAATGTAATGGTTGCACAATATATGGGGTCTCCAATATATCTTAAAGATGTTGCTACTGTAAAATCAGGAATTGATAAGCAAAACTTTAAAAGTGCCGAGATAATAATTAAAGAATCTCCTCATGAGATAGAACATCAAGATGGAGATAAAAGTTCAAAATTAAAGGTAAATCAATATAAACAAATCACCCTAACTGTAGCAAAACTTGCAGGAACAAATGCTGTATTTGTAGCAGATGATGTTTTGGAAGTTATTGAAAGTTATAAACAACAACTAGAAGCTGATGGTATTGGATTTATAATTACAAGAAATTATGGAGAAAGAGCGAATGAAGCAGTTAATGAACTTATGCATCACCTTGTAATTACAATTATAATTATCGCTTTAATGCTTATATATGCACTCGGCTGGAAAGAATCTTTAATTGTTACATTTACAGTTCCTGCTATTTTGGCAATCACATTATTTATTGCTTATATGACAGGTCAAACAATCAATAGAATTACGCTTTTTGCATTTTTATTATCCCTTGGATTACTTGTGGATGCGGCTATTATTGTAATTGAAAATATTCATAGACATCTCCATAGCCATACAGTAGATGATAGAACAATGGAGGAGTTACTTGTAGAGGCTACCGATGAGATTGGAGCTCCAACAAATATTGCAACTTTAGCAATTATTATGACAATGGTACCAATGGCTTTTGTGGGTGGAATGATGGGGTCATTTATGAAACCTATCCCTTATAATGTACCTGTTGCACTTTTTGCTTCTCTAATAGTAGCTTATATTTTTACACCTTATTTAAGTTTAAAGTTGTTAAAACAAGAAAAACATAAAAAACATCATCAAAATGAAGAGGAGAGAAGATATTGAAAGCATTAGAAGATTTTATATATTCTATATTAATTGATAGGTCAAAGAAAAAACTTGTTATTATCCTTGTAGCAGTAGCTTTTTTTGGTTCACTTATGATGTTTCCATCTAAGCTTGTGTTGGCAAAAATGCTTCCTGGAAAAAGTGATAATACATTTTCTATATATGTGGATACACCAACAGGAAGCTCTATTGAAGAGACAAAAGAGGTTACCACTTGTATAATCAATAGATTAACTCAAGAAAAAGAGGTTTTACATATGGAACTTTTTTTAGGACATGGAATCCCTCTTGATTATGCTGGTTTAGTTAAAGGTTCATCAATGAAAATGAGCGAAAATGTGGCAGAAATATCTGTAAACTTAACAGATAAACATCATAGAAGTGAGCCATCTTTTTTAATGACACAAAGATTAAGACCAATTCTTAATAAAGAGTGTTCAGTTTTAATAAAAGATACTAATATCAAAATGGTAGAACAACCAGCAGGTCCTCCAACACTTGCATCTATTGTTGTTGAAGTTTATGGAGAAGATAGAGATAAACTAAGAGAAATATCTGTAAAAGTTTCTAATATTTTGGCTAAAACAGAAGGATTAGTGGATGTTGATGTTATGCTTGATGAAAAATTTAGCAAATATGAACTTATTCCAGATAAAGAGAAAATCGCAAGAAGTGCATTAAGTATTTCACAAGTTAATCAGATATTATACCTTGCATTTGAAGGTATGATAATTTCAAATAAAAATTCAAAAGATACATCTGATCAAATTGGTATATTTTTGGTATTAAGTGATGATACAAAAAGAATATCAGAAGATAGTAAAGATGCTTTACAAAGTAAATTATCATCTTTAAATCTTATGAATCAACGAGGGATGATGGTTCCTTTAAGCGAAGTTGTAAGAATTAAAAAAGCAGAATCAACACCAATGATTATGCATAAAGATTTAAAACGAATGGTAAATGTTATAGCTGAAACAGATATGGTATCTCAAGTTTATCCTCTTTTAGATGCAAGAGAAGAGTTTATAAAACAGTTTGCAGACAAATATGAAGTTTCACCAGTACCAGGAATTACAACATATATGTTTGACCTTAATTTGGTTGATAAAAAAACTGGTGAGAGCTATCTTTTAAGATGGGATGGAGAGATGAAGGTCACCCTTGACACATTTAGAGACCTAGGTGGTGCGTTTATTGCTGCATTAATAATGATATTCTTGCTATTAGTAATTTACTATAAAAGTTTTGCTCTTAGTGGAATTATCCTTCTAGGTAGTTTTTTATCCTTAATAGGTGTTATTGTTGGTCATTGGGTAGCTGATTTGGTTACAACAGAAACGTTCTTTTTAACGGCAACATCTCTTATTGGATTTATTGCTTTAATGGGGATTAGCTCAAGAAATTCTTTGCTTTTAATAGATTTTGCAATGAGTCTTATTAAAGAACATGGGATGGAAAAGAAACATGCTATAGCAGTTGCTGCTGCTACAAGAGCAAAACCAATTATGCTTACAGCAGTTGCAATTATATTAGGTTCTGCACTTCTTGCAAGTGACCCTGTCTTTGGTGGTTTGGGTGTTGCTCTAATCTCTGGAACAGTTGCTGCCGTATTTGTATCTTTACTTTTTATTCCAATTTTAATGGATAACACAAAAGCGATGGATTTAGAACAATCTACTAAACATGATATTGAGCATATATCTATCACTAGATAAAAAATAAAAGAGATTATGTATAAAATATATAATCTCTTGAGAGGTTTAGATATAGATATATCTATATAGGGAGAGAATATGAAAAAGCATCAAAATTTACACCCCTCTGAGATTGCACATATATTAAGAGAACTTAATTATGATGAGTTTGAAGTATATATAAATAAAATTCCCAAAGAGATTCTTGGTGATGTTGCTCTTGAGCTTCCTGATAGATATTTTGGTGATATTATTGATAGAGTTGGTATTGATGACCTTTCTACTGCTATTAAAGAGTTAGAGAGTGATGATCAAACTGATTTTATGCAAGAGTTTGAAGTACATGATAGCAAAAAAGCAAAAACTGTATTTAACCTTCTTGATAAAAATGATCAACAAGACATTATAAATCTTAAACAATATAGTGACCAAGAAGCTGGTGCATATATGCAACGAGAGATTTTTACTGCAAGAGAATATGAAAATACAGATAAAGTTATTAAAAGATTTGCAAGGTTAAAAAAGAGTAATCAGCTAGAAAATGTACAGTATCTATTTATTATCAAAAATAATAACCATTTGAGCTTTGGTATTAATTTGGAAGACCTTTTGATTTTTGATTTTAAAAAATCTATCATAGAGAATATTAATATTAACCAAAACGAGGATTTTAGACCAATTATCGCTTATGATAATCAAAGTATTGATGAGGTTGTTGATATATTTCAAGAGTTTGATTTGGGTGTTATGCCAATTGTAAATAGAGATAATATATTAGTTGGAAGGATAACTTCTGATGATATTTATGATATTATTGATGAACAAGCCACAGAACAGATGTTTAATATGGTTGGTGTTGATGATGAAGCAGAAGAGGATGAGGGAATTTTTGAAGCAGGAAAAAAAAGAGCAATATGGTTAAGTATAAATTTGGTTACTGCGATTATCGCTTCTCTTGTAATTAGTATGTTTAGTGATACACTTCAAACAGTTGTGGCTCTTGCAATTTTGATGCCAATTGTTGCCTCAATGGGTGGAAACGCAGGGACTCAAACTCTTACCGTAGTTGTTCGTCAGATGGCACTAGGAGATATTACCCAAAGTGACGCCATACGAACCATAAAAAAAGAAGTTATATTATCTATGGCTAATGGCTTGTTATTTGCTATAATAATGGGTATCATTGCATCTATATGGTTTAATCAAGGATCATTAGGCGTTGTAATAGCTATATCTATGATTATTAACCTACTATCTGCTGGATTTTTTGGTGCAGGAATCCCCTTGCTTCTTAAAAAACTTAAGATTGACCCAGCAATAGGTAGCACAGTAATATTAACAACAATCACAGATGTTGTAGGATTTCTAAGCTTTTTAGGACTTGCAACAATAATTTTATTATAAAAGGATAATTAAATTCAATGGACTTATTAGTTCTATATTTTTCACTTGCCATAGGAATCTCGTTTCTTTGCTCTATTTTAGAGTCTGTACTTCTATCCACAAATATGTCTTATATCTCTTTATTAGAAAAAGAGAGACCCAAAGTTGGAGAAATCTTAAGATCACATAAAACTGATATAAGTAAATCAATAGCTTCTATATTAATTTTAAATACAATAGCTAATACCCTTGGAGCAACTGCTGTTGGAGCTCAAGCAGAAACTGTATTTGATTCAAGCGTTGTATTTTATGTTTCTATAGTTTTAACATTTGCTATTTTATTCCTTTCTGAAATTATTCCAAAAACAATAGGTGCATTATATTGGAAAGAGTTAGCACCAATATCAGCATATATAATCAAATTTTTTATATTGATTACATATCCCATAATTTTGATGACACTTTTTGTAACAAATAAAATCTCAAGAGGTAGTGGTCATAGTAATACTCTTACAAAAAGGGAATTGCTAGAAAGCACTTTAATGAGCGAAGATGAGGGTATAATTGACGAACAAGAATCGGATGTAATAGAAAATATTCTTTTGCTCGATGAGATAAAAGTATCATCAGTTTTAACCCCTAGAAGCGTTGTTTTTGCACTAGAAGAGAATACTTTAATTAAAGATGTAATTGAAGATAAACAACTGTTTAATTTCTCAAGAATTCCAATATATTCTGGTACAAT
>CAYWFW010000181.1:0-3281 GCA_964457735.1 uncultured Sulfurovum sp.
GATATAAATAAAAATATTACATCATTATTAAATCATCATGGTGCTAAAGCTATAGGAATTAGTGGGAAAGATAGTCGTTGTATAGAGGCAGTTGCCAAAGATGGCGGTAAGTTTGGATATACGGGGTCTGTAACTTCTATAAATTCAAATATGATATTGGATTTAATTGAAGATGGATTTATCCCTGTAATTGCACCAATTGCTGATAGTGAAGTACCTAATCACCCAGGGTTTAATATCAATGCAGATATAGCCGCATCAAAAATTGCAAGTGCGTTAAATGCAAATAAGGTTTTATTTCTTACTGATACTAAAGGTGTTTTAGATAAAGATGGAAATCATTTGCATTCTCTTGATAAACAAGATGTAGAAGAGTATAAAAAAGATGGTACTATCATAGGTGGTATGATACCTAAGGTTGATAGTTGTATTGATGCTATTTATAACGGTGTAGATAAAGCACATATTATAGATGGTAGAGTTGAACATAGTCTTTTACTTGAATTATTTACTAGCAATGGTATTGGTACGCAGTTTTTACAAAAGTAAACTCAATTTTCAAAAAATAATAAAAGAGGAATATATATGTTTATAGAAACAAGAGGAAATGATGGAATTAAACCAGCTAAAGTTGAATTCTCAGATGCTATTTTAAGTCCAAGTGCTTCTTTTGGTGGCTTATATATACCTGAAGATATTCCAAAACTAGATGATAATTTTTTAACAAAGCATTTAACTACAAGTTATAAAAATTTAGCTTTTGATGTATTAAAATTATTTAATATAGATATTGATGATGATACGATAAATGAAGCTTTAAATTTATATGATAATTTTGATAATCCTACAAATCCATCTCCTGTAGTAAAAATAAAAAATGATCTGTTTGTAAATGAACAATATCATGGACCAACTCGTGCTTTTAAAGATATGGCTCTACAACCTTTTGGATCAATTTTAAGTTCTATTGCTAAAAAACGAGGAGAAGAGTATCTTATACTTGTCGCGACATCTGGAGATACTGGCCCTGCTGCACTTAATACATTTAGAAATAAAAAGGGTATTAAGGTTGTTTGTCTTTATCCAAACGGTGGTACTAGTGATGTACAACGACTTCAGATGATTACAGAAAGTGGAACAAATTTAAAGGTTATAGGTATCAATGGTACTTTTGATGATGCACAACAAGCACTAAAAAGATTATTAGCCTCACAAAATTTTAAAGATGAGATGGAAAAAGATGGTATAAAATTAAGTGCTGCAAATAGTGTAAATTTTGGAAGAATTATATTTCAAATCGTGTATCATTTTCATAGTTATTTAGAGTTGCTAAGACAAAATGAGATAAAACTAGGTGAAAAGATATATATCAATGTGCCAAGTGGTAATTTTGGTAATATCTTAGGTGCATTTTATGCACAGAAAATGGGATTGCCAGTTGAAAAATTGATAGTATCTTCAAATCAAAATAATATTTTAACTCAATGGCTTACTACTGGAATATATGATGTTAGAGATAAGAAGTTAATTTTAACATCATCGCCTGCAATGGATATTTTAAAATCATCAAATATTGAGAGAGTTATTTTTGATTTATTTGGTGCTAAGCGTACTAAAGAGCTTATGGAATCTTTAAGTAAAAATAATTATTTTGAACATTCAGAGGCAGAATTAGCAATATTAAAACAATATTTTAGTGCGACATATAGTGATGATAATTATGGTTTAAAGACTATTAAAAGCTTTGTGGATGATGGATACTTAATGGATCCACATACGGCTACCTGCATAAAAGGATATGAAGAATTTTCAAAGAAAGATTTCAAAACAGTTATTTATAGTACGGCCGAGTGGACAAAATTTTCATCAACAGTATTAAATGCAATAAATCAAGATAAAATAAAATATTCAGATAAAGAAGCTTTGGAGCAAATATCTAATAATTTAAAAGTAGAGATACCAAAAAGCATTAATAACTTGTTTAGTAGTAAAATATTGCATAAAAGTATTATTAATGTGGATCAGTTAGAGAATGAAATTAGTAAGTTTCTATAGTTCATCTAATATTATTTAGATAACTTATAACATTTTCAATAAAAGCATCATGTTTTCTGTCTTTGAGATATGCAATATATAACTTTCTTTTCATTTTGTGGTTTGGTAATTTAGCAGAAAATAATACACCACTTTTTAGCAAATCATTTAGTGCATGTTTAGATACAATAGAAACAGTAATGGGATTAGTTTTTTGACTACATAATACTGTTTGTATAATTGTTGTAGGAGATGAGACTTCACTCATAATATTAAATTGATCACAATCATCAAATCCAATACCATCTAATGCCTCTTTAAATAACTTTCTAGTATGACTTTTTTGATCTCTACACACCCATTTAAACGATAATAAATCTTCATTTTTAAGTGTTGTTGGTAATTTCTGATTCGAAAAGATTACAATTTCATCTTCAATCCATTCTCTATAAATAATACCATCTTCAAATATTGGAGATTCAATAAGAGCTAAGTCAATTTTTTTATCTTTTAATTGCTCTATAATCTCTTTTGATATATCGACATTTACAGAAACATCATTATTTATTTTTTCTTTGATTTCATTTAAAAATGTTGGTAAAATATAATTACCAATAACATGTGAAGCACCAATAATAAAGATGATTTTTTTGTTAATAATTTTTAATAAATCTTGTTCTGCGGAGGTAATAGTTCTGCCTATTTTTTTAGCAATTGATAAAAGTTGTTCACCCTCTTTTGTTAATCTGATTCCATTTTTTTTTCGTTCAACAATTTGTGTATCTAAATATCTTTCAATGAAGTTCATCTGTTGTGTAACAGCTGGCTGTGAAATTCCAAGTTTTGCCGAAGCTTTTGAAAATGACTTCTCTTTGACAACAGTTAAAAATGTATTGATTTTAGTAAAATCTGATAACATATAAATCCTCTTTCCTCTTAAGTAATGATCATTATAACATATAATTATAGCTTTTTATGCTATAATCGCGTACATTGAACAAGAAAGAAATATTATGTTATCACAATTAAATGATTCTCAAAAAATAGCTGTTAAACATATTGATGGGCCACTTTTAATTGTAGCAGGGGCAGGTAGTGGTAAAACAAAAACCATTACTACTAGGTTAGCGTATCTTATCTCTTTGGGAATTGATCCATCATCTATTTTGACACTTACTTTTACAAATAAAGCAGCGGCTGAGATGCGAGAGAGAGCATATGGGTTGATTACAAATATGAGTTCTCCT
>CAYWFW010000182.1:0-3850 GCA_964457735.1 uncultured Sulfurovum sp.
TGGTGGGGCTCTTATGCTTCTTGTTGCATTTGGATTTAAATTATCTTTATTTCCATTCCATACATGGGGACCAGATGCATATGAAGGTGCATCAGCTCCACTAGCAGGATATATGTCAATTGTTCCAAAACTTGCTGCTACGATTGTTGCAATGAGAATATTTGGTATGTACATTGATATTGGTATAGAGGAGATTAGAACAGCTATATTAGTTTTATCTGTCTTGACAATGTCATTATCAAATATAATGGCGTTGGTTCAAAGTGATGTAAAAAGGATGTTAGCTTATAGTTCTATCTCTCATGCTGGTTTTATTATGGCAGCAATTGCACTAGATACAACAAAAGGTAATAGTGGTATATTCTTATACTATATCTTGTTTATGTTTACAAGCCTTGGAGCATTTAGTATGTTATGGATTAGTCGACATAAAAATTCAGTTTTCCATGATAGATTTGATCACCCTTATGAAAAATTTGCAGGTCTTGTAAAAGTTATGCCAATGGGTGCTGTTGTGATGGCTTTATTTATGCTCTCTCTTGCAGGTGTTCCTCCATTTTCAGTCTTTTGGGGTAAGATTTATATTATGAGTTCAGCAGTTGATGCTGGTTATATTTGGTTAGCATTGGTGATGGGATTCAACTCAGCAATCTCAGCATATTACTATATTAAATTAATAGTTTATATGTTCTTAAAAGACCCTATAAATAATGATGGTACAATATATTATAATCTATCTAGACCTTTAATGACTATTATTGGTATAGCAGTAGTTGCAACAGTTACATCGGTATTTTATGTTCAACCTCTTTTAGAATATATAACTTATATGGTTGGTGCAAGTGGTTATTAAGTAATAATCTCTTTGCCTATACAAGTCAATTAATTTGGCTTGTATAAAATTTAATCTTCTAAATAAAAAAGTTATCTCCAAAAGTATTAATCTAAATAGTTATGTTCTTCTAATTTTTTTTCATTTATAATAGCTACGATTATATTATTCATTAACAAAATTTCCAAGAGCAAATCTAAGAGTTTCGCTATTTAATAAAGCAACAGATGATATTGGAAGGATAAATCTAGGTTCACCTTCTGGCAAATCTATACCAAAATCTTTAGCAAATGAATAATTTTTATATTCACTATTTAATCCTGCTTTTTTTAGTTCATCATTTGCTTTAAAACCAAGACTCTCAATAAACTCTTCCACTTTTTGGTCTACTTCATCTTTTGGTATTGTATCAATTTTGGTAATTGCAATTGCATAAGGTCTTTTAGAAAGTTCATCTGAATATCTTTTTAACTCCTCTTTTAGAGTATCATATTGATAATTCATCTCTCTATAGTTTGATATATCTACCATAATAAGAAGTGTCTTTGTTCTTTCTATATGTCTTAGAAATTCCAGTCCTAAACCTCTTCCATCACTAGCACCTTCAATAATTCCAGGAATATCAGCCATCATAAAAGAGCTATAATCATTGATTGTAACAACTCCTAATTTTGGTGTTAGCGTTGTAAATTCATAATTTGCAACTTCTGGTTTTGCATTAGATAAAATTGATATTAGTGTAGACTTGCCAACGTTTGGATAACCAACCAAACCAACATCTGCAATAAGTTTCATCTCTAATTTTATACTTCTATTAACCCCTGGTAATCCTGGTTGTGCATAAGTTGGTCGTTGATTTGTTGAGCTTTTAAAGTGCATATTACCAAGTCCACCTTTACCACCATCAATAAATTTTACTTTAGTTTTATTTTCTACTAAATCAAAGAGAAGTTCTCCACTTTCTGCATCTATAACTTGAGTCCCTGGAGGAACGGTGATAATTATATCTTTACCTTTTTTTCCATAACATTTTCGACCCTCTCCAGGTCTTCCATTTTCTGCACTCATAACTCTTTTACCTCTTAAGGCACTAAGAGTATCAGTATTGTTATCTACTTCAAAGAAGACTGCTCCACCACGACCACCATCACCACCATCTGGTCCACCTTTTATAACAAACTTTTCTGTCCAAAATGATACACATCCTGCACCACCTTTTCCAGACTTAACTATCAAATCTACACTATCTACAAACATCTATATACCTTTTGGATAAAAAAATTGTATAATTATAACTTAATTTGAGATAGAGACTGCTGTTGATATAATCTCTTATCATATAGGTAATTCAAGCTAATAATAAATGCCAAAGCATCTTTTTGAAGTTCAATATCTTCTTTAGTAGAAACTAATCTATTATTTTTATATATAAATGTAAGAGGTTTTTTATTTGGTCGTATAACTGCAACTTTGTTATCTACCCTTAGTGCATAAGATGAGTGAAACTGCATAAGAGATATATTTTGTTTTTTATCATCAAAAATAGATTTACCAAGAATCGGATAGTTTAAATTATCTATCCCCATTAAATCAAGAGCAGTCGCTAAAATATCAGGTTGAGAAACTATATTATCATATATTTTTGGTTTAACGCCACCACCTAAAATTAAAGCAGGGATATGAAACATATTTACAGGGATAATATCATCGCCATATACTCGCACATTATGATCTGCTACTATCACAAATATTGTATCTTTATAATATCCAGCTTTTTTAGCACTTTTTATTAATCTACCAATAGCATAATCAGCAAATTTAATTGCATTTTTAACACCATGTTTTTTTTCTGTTTTAATTAACTCTATTTTATCATAAGGAAATTCAAAAGGTGTATGATTTGAGGTAGAAAATATTACAGAGGCAAACTTTTGATTATTATTATAAAGTTCTTTAAACTCATTATTAGCATAATCAACCACTTCATCATCACTTACACCCCAAGTACCCACGAATTTTGGATTTTTAAATTTTTCTTGGTCTATGATTTTATCAAATCCATTACCAATAAACCACCCTTTCATATTATCAAATCGGCTCTCTCCACCATAAAAAAAGCTAGATTGATAACCATAAGGTTTAAGTAAAGAGGCTATTGTAAAAAAGTTTTTTTGTGATTTATCTCTTTTTAGCACACCCTTACCTGGAACAGATAAAATACCAGAGACCACTCCAGCAATACCCCTAATACTTCTTGTTCCATTTGAATAGGCATCTCTAAATAAAATTCCATCTTTTGCAAGTTTATTCATATTTGGAGTGATTCCCTTTTCCCCTCCAACGGCCTCCACAAATTGCCATCCCATACTTTCTTGAAGAAATAGTACAAGATTTTTAGGTTTATTTTGTGGAAAGTTCGTTTTAATCGTTCTTAAAAATGGGTAGGAATCATTTATAGAGCTAATTTGTAGTCTTTTTTCAACTCTACTAATTGCCTCTTTTATATCCATCTTTCCATATTTTTTTACAGAAGAACCATATTTTTGATTAGAATATATTGCATAGCCTATTGAGTATATTGAATTTTTTGTAATCTCATTTATCATTCTATTATTTGTAAACATAGCATCTGATATATTTAATGGTCTATGTCCAAAAGATGATCTTGCACCAATAAATAAAACTACAATAAGAGGGATAAAAAGTGATAATCTAATTAAATAATTAGTATCAAAAGCCTTTATAAAACTATTTTTTTCATTTTTTATATAGATAAATATAACACTTAATATCATAAAAAAAGAGACTAAAAGAGCAATCAGATGGTCTGCAATAAGCATTGGAACTACCTCTTTAGGATATTTAAGATATTCCACAAAAAGATAATTTGGTCTAACATCATACTCAGCAACAAAAGGGAAAGAGGCATTTTCTATAAATATTGTTAAGGATAATATAATTAAAAAATATATTTGGATAATTTTATCTATCTGCTTTTTAATTATATTTGGAGATAAG
>CAYWFW010000183.1:0-4765 GCA_964457735.1 uncultured Sulfurovum sp.
ATAGCTAAAAGAAAAGCTGATATGGCTATATTAATAGATAAATTTATAATAGAGGCAAAATCAAATTTAATGATAATGGATGATATAAAACTAGACTATGAAAAGTTTGATCTTAAAAATAATAGTAAAAGTCTTAGAAAATCTATATATCAACAATTAGTTTATCTTTCAATTGAAGATGATGAGGTTGAAAATATTTTGTATAATTTTTTATATAATAGATTTGATACAGATGATATATATAGAAAATTTTTATATTTATATGAAAGACCTTTGATTATGGCAGGATTAAAAAAGTTTAAATCTCAACTAAAGCTCTCATCAATTTTGGGAATAAATAGAAACACATTAAGGAAAAAAATAAATGAACTTAAACTTAATTGATTTTGAATATTTTATAGAAACAGATATTAATCCTTTTATTTTATTTAATCAAAGTGGTAAGATTGAATATCTTAATCATTCTGCTGAGATTTTACTGGGTTATGTTTCTAAGAAAGAATTATATGATATTGCTTTGGCAAATGCTTCTGATGATTTTGGTTTTAAAACTAAGATGATGGAGTTAAAATATGGGGTTTTTACATTTTATGCTATTAATGTGGCATATAAAGATGAGAATCTTATATCTATTCGATTATATAAAGAACCGATTATTCAGAACAATCAAAAATTAAAACAAGAGAGTTTGATGAATACAGATATAAATACACTCCTTGAAGCTAATATATCTTTATTTAAAATGAGTAATACCATTAAATTAAATCTTTTGACAGATACAGCTATGCCAAATTTTAAATTAGACCAAGCTCAACTATCAAAACTGATTAAAAAATCACTTGAACTTTTTAAAAATAATGATTCAATTATGATAACACTTAAAATAGTTGTGGGTGAGTATATAATTATTAATAAGAAAAAAGAAAAAATAATAGAGCTTAGTTTTGAAGCAAAAACTAGAGATAAAGATGATAATGCTTTACAAAATATAGCAAATAGTAATTATATAGCTATCATCTTAAAAGATAATCTTATTAGATTGAATATCCCTTTTATTCAAGATAAACTTAAATAGCAGATGAAAAAAATTTATATATTTGGATATGCAAGTCAAACAAAAACAATAATAAAAGAGTTACCTAAAAATGAATATAGGATTGTTATTATTGAATCTAATAAAAAACATTATAAAAAGGCTAAAGCTGACGGCAATCTTGATGTAATTTTGATGGATATAACAGATGATGATAAGTTATCTGAACTTTTGATAGAGGATGATAGTCAGATTGTAGCTTTAATAGAAGATGAACATCTAAACCTATTTTTAATCCTTTCTCTTAGAGATTTATATCCTAATGTTACAATTTTGGCAATTTCTAATTCTCTTCATACTGCCTCAAAATTAAAACTTGCAGGTGCAACAAATGTGATAGATTTACATGATGTTAGCTCTTTTACAATAACTAATATTTTGGAAAAACCTGTGGCAACAAAATTGTTCAATAGTTTTTTAGGTGTAAATAATGATATTAGTTTTAAAGAATATCAAATCTCTAAAGGCTCTTTTTTAAATACAAAGTTAATAGAAGAGGTAAATTTTGAACTTTATGGTCTTTTATTAATTGGGATTATAGATTTTTCTGTGTCTGATAGGTTTATATTTGTGGGGGAGGGAATTTCCCATAAGATAAATGAGGGCGATATTATTGTATGTATTGGTAAAAATAAAGATTTGGAAAGATTTGATTTAATATCAAATAAAGGAGATGGGAAATGAAAATAAGAGAACTTTATATAAAAGCAAAATTACAAGGAGCAGAACTATGAAAATATCAATAATAGGTGCAGGTAAGTGGGGACAAGCTCTCTATCATGCTTATTCATTAAACAAAGAGAATGATGTTGTAATTACATCAAGAAATGTAAAAGATATAGAGAATTTTGTATCATTAAAAGAGGCATTAAAGCGAGAGTTTTTAATTATAGCTATCCCTGCTCAATTTGTAAGAAAATGGTTAGAGGAAAATTTTGTTGATTATAATCAAAATATTTTGGTAGCAGCAAAAGGTATAGAGACAAGTACAGGGGCATTTTTAAATGATATTTATTCAAATTTTGTCTCAAATGATAGATTAGCTTTTATTTCTGGACCATCATTTGCCACAGAGGTTAAATTATCTCTTCCAACAGCTTTAATTATTAGTTCACAAAATCAAGAATTAGCCAAAAAGTATGCTGATTCTTTGCCATCATTTATTAAAGGTTATATTAGTTCTGATGTGATTGGTGCAGAGGTATCAGGGGCATATAAAAATGTGATTGCAATCGCTGGTGGAGTTTGTGGTGGATTAAATCTTGGAAATAATGCAAGAGCAGCATTAATCTCTCGTGGTCTTGTGGAAATGAGCAGATTTGGAAAATATTTTGGTGCAAAAGATGAAACATTTTTATCTTTAGGTGGAGCAGGAGACCTGTTTTTAACAGCCTCTTCTGAACTTTCACGAAACTATAGAGTTGGACTAGGATTGGCTAAAGGTAAAAGTTTAGATGAAATTTTAGAGGAGCTTGGTGAGGTTGCAGAGGGTGTTCCAACTTCAAAAGCATTATATAAAATAGCGTTGAAAGAAAATCTTTATTTGCCAATTGCTGATGAAGTTTATAAGATGATAGAAGAGGGTAAAAATCCTCTTAAAAGTGTTAATGATTTATTAAGTTAAAAATTTTAATTAGGATATGAGATGAGTATAAAAAGATTGGTCTTAGGTGGTGGATGTTTTTGGTGTACAGAGGCAGTATTTGGCGATATTAAAGGTGTAAAAAATGTGATTAGTGGTTATACAGGTGGACGTCGCCCAAATCCAACTTATGATAATATTTGTTCAGGTGTTAGTGGTCATGCAGAGATTATAGATATTAAATATGATAGTGATATTATCTCTTTCAAAGATTTATTAAGAGTATTTTTTACCACTCATAATCCAACAACTTTAAATGCTCAAGGAGCTGATAAAGGGACACAATACCGTTCTGTTATTTATTATAATAATGAGCAAGAAAAAGAGATAATAGAGCATTCTATTAACAAAGCCCAAAAGAATTTTTGTGATAAAATAGTTACAGAAGTAAGTCAATTAGGAGTTGTATATCAAGCAGAAGATTATCATCAAAACTATTATAAATCAAATTCTAATCAAGGATATTGTCAAGTTGTAATTAAACCTAAAGTGGAAAAAGTTATGATTGAACTTCCTGAATTATTAAATTAATAAGAGTGGTAATTTTATAATGCAAAGTTGGTTATTTTTAATTGGAGCTATTTTACTTGAAGTGGCAGGAACTACTGCTATGAAAATGTCAGAAGGGTATACAAAAATTATACCCTCAATTTTAATGTTTATTTTTTATATACTTTCACTTATTGCTCTTACTTATGCTTTAAAAAAATTTGATGTTAGTATGGCTTATGCAATTTGGTCGGGAGTTGGAACAGCACTTATAACAATTATTGGAGTGCTGTTTTTTAAAGAATCTTTTAATACTATAAAAGCTATTAGTGTATTATTTATTATTTTTGGTGTAATTGGACTTCATTTAGGAAACCAACATTAACTTTATCTTTTTATAATAAAAGGTATCACTAATAATAATAAACCAGTTAAGATTGTTTCTGTTTTACCTTGAATAAAATAAGGAAAAGCCATCAATCCCATTCCACTATACATAAACATATCTTTATCATCTACTTTTTTACCAAAAGAGAAATATATCATACCAAAAACGCCAAAGATGATAGAGAGTATAAATACAGTGCTATCTCCACCACCACCTGTAGAATTAACCATCTCTTGAATATTTCCCATATCTTGTAGAGCAGTTATATTAATCTCATTCATAATTAATTATCTCCTTTTTTTGAGCAATTTTCTGGTTTCTTATGTGGATAAATCCAATCTTTAATAATAAGAATTATAGATATAAAAGCCAAAATATTCATACTGTAACTATTTGGATAATCAAGGTAAAAATATGCTATTGGCAAAAATATTATAATAGGATACTTGACAAAATAAAAAAAGAATATCAAAGTACCATATATAGTATTATAGATACTTTTATAGTCCACTAAGTTGCTTTTTTACATCATCTGTTGCCATATCAATTGTCCACATAGGCTCCCAAACAACTTCAACCTCTGCTACCTCTACAGTTGGAAGCTCTCTTAAAACTGCCTCTTCTACCCATTGGACAATCATCTGATGAAGGGGACAAGCTTTTGTACTTAGTGTCATTGTTACTTTTACTTTCATATCTTCATCACAACTAGCATCATAGATTAAACCCATCTCAACAAGATTAAATCCAACTTCTGGGTCATTTACAGTTGATACTGCCTTAAAAATTTCCTCTTTTGTTACCATTTTTAGCCTTTTCATTAAATAATAAATATTACCTTAAGAGTACTAAAATTAAACTGATTTTTGGTTGAAAAATATTTTTTTAATAGCTCTTGATATTTTTATGCTTTTCTACCATCATATCGCCCTTTTTTTGCAATACAAAAAACCCCTCATCATTAGCTTTTTTTACTAATTCATCTTTGATAGTAAATCCTGCTACTGCTCCATATATCTTAAAATCTTTATAATTTGGAAAAAGTTCTCTAAAGTTAGCTATCTGCTTATTTTTAAGATTATTTATATCTTTGTTTCTTATTTTATTTTTTATCTCTACAATCAATACACTATTACCATTAAACATAATAATA
>CAYWFW010000184.1:0-15357 GCA_964457735.1 uncultured Sulfurovum sp.
AGTATTTTTGACAAAGTTTAATAGAAATAATAAAAATATTATAGAATTTAAAATGTTAACTACCCTTTTATTGATTTGTAACAAACAAGATGTTTATATGAATCATTGGATAGATAAATATAAAAGTTTAAAGATAGATAATTGGCCATTTTATTCTATTGAAGCTTGGGCAAAATTGCAAGATGTAGATATACAAAAAAAATTACTTAAAGCTATATCTATATTTAAGAATATGGTTAAAATAGAGATTGATAAATGAGATATGGAGTAAATAATAAAAGTGATAAATTTTACCCATAGAAATATATCTTAAAAATATAATAGATATAAATATAAGTTATAATTAGTATATAAGATAAAGAGTGTATAATCTTGAAATTAAATATTTGGAGTTTATTATGAAATTATTTCTATCTTTTTTGCTTATGAGCGTATCTCTTTATGCAAAATATCTTGATTCTGAAACTTGTAAAGAGTGTCATGAGGATATATATTTTGAACACAGTAAATCTATGCACAATAAATCATCACTATTTTCAGATAATGTACATAAAAAAATGAAAGAGGTGGTAAATAAGGATAAGTATTCTTGTGCATTATGTCATATGCCATCAACACAAAATTTAGCTGGGATGATTCGTGGAACAGAACAGCCCGATGAGAAGAGTATAAGACAAACTGATGGAGTATCATGTTCTTATTGTCATCAAATTAGCAAGGTATATCATAGCAAGAAATATAATATAAATATTTCTAGTGCAAAGGCAAATGAAAAGCCAACAATGTTCGGAAATCTATCAAATCCTGATGATAGTGATAAGCACAGTGCAAAGAGTAATGAGATTTATAAAAACTCACAAGTTTGTATGGGGTGTCACTCTCATAAACAAAATGGAAAAGGCTTTGAGGTTTGTAATACAAAAAATCAATACGATAAAACAAGTGATTGTATAGGTTGTCATATGCCAAAAAGCCCTGGTGGAAATGAAAAGTTTAATAAAAAAGGTCGTGATGAATATGCAACTCATAACTTTTTAGGAGTTCATTCTTTAAATATGGTTAAAAAAGCAGTTAAACTTGAACTAACATATAAAAATGGGATTTTGGAACTTACAATTAATAATAAAATGGGACACTCTATTATTACACATCCAATGAGATTAAAATTTGCTAAAACAGTAATAAAACGAGATTCAAAAGTGATTTGGAGCAATTTTAAAAAGAGTCCACTAGAAGATAAAGAAGCAACATTTATAATTGTATTTAAAGATAAAAATAATAATCAAGCTTTACCCAATAAAGCAATAGGATATAAATTAAATCAAAATTTAAAAGCTAGTAGCTCCAAAGTTGTAAAATATAAAGTTCCAAAATTGAAAACAGGTGACGAAATTATTACAGAATGGATTAGTTATATTATAAATCCAAAAATTGCAAAAAAATTACATATTACAGAAGATAAGATTATTAAGCCTTATATTGGAGTCAAAGAATCTATTTTTATATATTAAAATTAATATTATAAAGATAAATTATAACTATTTTAAGAAATTTTATGTTATAGTTAAATACATTTTAAGTAAAGGATATTTTATATGAAAAGATTATTAACAATTGCGGCTTTAAGTAGCTGTTTGACACTAGGTTTACAAGCAGAGGCTCCTGCTGATGCAAAAGCTCCATCGGCACAAACTACAGCACAGAGTGCAACTGTAATTAACCTTGCAGGTAAACAAAGAATGCTAACTCAAAAAATGAGTAAAGAGGTTCTTTTTGTAGCTAAAGGTGTTAATGCAGATGCAAATAGTGTAGCTCTTAAAAAAACTGTAGCACTTTTTGATAAAACTCTTAAAGGGTTAGTTGCTGGTGATGCTAGTTTAAATCTTCCTGCTACAACAGATAAAGATATTTTGGCTCAACTTCAAGTGGTTTCAGATTTATGGACACCATTTAAAGCAAGTATTGAAAAAGCTGATTTAGCTACTGTTGCATCAACTAATATTGCTTTACTTAAAAATATGAATAAAGCAGTTGGTATGTTTGCAAAGGTAAGTGGTTCTACACTTAGCCCTGAGATGGCAAAAACTATTAACCTTGCTGGTAAACAAAGAATGCTAACTCAAAAGATGACAAAAGAGTTACTTTTGATTGCTAATAAAATTGATGTAGAAGCAAATACAGCAGCTATCAAAAAAACAGCGGCACTTTTTGAATCAACACTTAATGATTTGATTGCTAAATGTAAAAAAGATGAGATTAAAACACAACTTGGTGTGGTATCAAAACTTTGGGCAGATTATGCACCAATCGTAACAAAAGCAGATGTTTCTGAGGCGGCTCTTAAGAGTGCAGATGCTATGAATATTCCTTTACTCAAAAATATGAATAAAGCAGTAAAAATGTATGAAGCATCAGCTAAGTAGATTTTATTCACCATACTGGGGCAATTTTTTATAATTGCCCTTTAGATAATATTATTTTTTAGTTTGAGTATTATGAATTGCATCTGCAATTATATCTTCACTATTTTGATTAATATGAATCTCTCCTGTTGTTGCCCCTGAATTTGGATTATTAAATATTGTTTTATCTAATTTACCTTCACTATTAGCTACAATTGCTGATACTGTTGCATCTCCTGATACATTAACCACGGTTCTAAGCATATCTAAAAGTCTATCAACACCTAAGATTATCGCAATACCTTCAACTGGTAAACCAACTTGAACAAATACCATTGATAACATAATAAGTCCAACACCAGGAACTCCTGCTGTTCCAATTGAGGCTAATATTGACATCATAATAACTGTTAAATATCCTGTTAATCCAAGCTCAACTCCATACATATTAGCAATAAATACAGTTGCAACCCCTTGCATAATCGCTGTTCCATCCATATTAATTGTTGCTCCAAAAGGTACAGTAAAAGATGCAACAGAGTTATCAACTCCAACTTTTCCAGTTACAGTTTGTAAAGTTACAGGGATTGTAGCATTTGAACTTGATGTTGAAAATGCAAAAATCTGAACTGCTCTAAGTTTTTTTAGAAAAAGTATAGGGTTTAGATTTGTAAATAATTTAAATAAAACCATCTGAGTAACAAAAAGGTGAATTGATAAAGCTAAAACAAGGGTAAATACATATCCACTAAGTTCTATCAACATACTAAATCCAAGCATCGCAACAGCTTTTGTTAAGATTGCAAATACGGCATAAGGTCCAATGGACATAACCATATTTACCATATTCATCATAACTTCATTAATAATCTCAATTCCAACTGCAATTGGTTTTGCTTTTTCTCCAACCATTAATAATGCGATTCCAAAGAATATTGCAAAAAAGATGATTTGTAACATATTACCAGTGGTTAATGCTTCAAAAATATTACTAGGAACAATATTTATTAAAACTTCACTTAACGCTGGTGCTTCTTTTGCAGTAAACTCTGCTGTACTTGTTTGTTCTGCTCCAACTCCTGGATTTATTATTAAAGCCACTCCAATAGCAGTCGCGATTGCCAAAGCTGTAGTCACTATATATAAAACAAATGATTTAAGCCCAACTTTTCCTAATGTATTAATATCCCCTATCCCTAAAACTCCTGAAAGTAATGAAAATAAAACTAATGGAGCAACAAGCATTTTTAACATAGTGATAAAAATATCAGCAATTATTGTAAATAATCCCAATATAATATATTCATTAACAAATGACCCCTCATAATTTATCCCTGTATAATTGATAATTAAACCAACAATAATACCTAAAAGCATACTAAATAAAAATTTAGCAGTTAAACTCATATCTTTAAGTTTTTGCATATTTTTCTTCCTCTTATAAAATTATTATAGATTATATGTATTTTGTCTTTAAAATCATCTTGATATAAGCGAGTAGTTGAGATAATACGCTTAATTTAGATTTTAAGGGTATTATATTTATGGATTATATTGTATGGAGTGTAGATCCAAATTTAATTAGTATTGGTAGTATTACGATTAGATGGTATGGAGTTTTGTTTGCGTTATCTTTTATAATGGCTATAAAAATAATGGAGTGGGTATTTAAGCGTGAAGATAAAGATGTAGAGGAGATTGATACTTTATTGATTTATATGATGGTTGGAACAATCGTAGGGGCAAGACTTGGGCATTGTTTATTTTATGACCCTAGTTATTATCTTGGTAATCCTCTTAAAATTTTAGCAGTTTGGGAAGGTGGATTAGCTAGTCATGGTGGAGCAATGGGTATTATTTTAGCTGGATATTTGTTTGCAAAAAAACTAAAACATAATTTTATTTGGCTTTTAGATAGAATTGTTATCCCAGCAGTATTAGCAGGATTTTTTATTAGATTAGGAAATCTTTTTAACTCAGAAATTCTAGGTTCACAAAGTAATTTACCATGGGCTATAATTTTTCAAAGGATTGATAATGTCCCCAGACATCCTGTTCAAGTTTATGAATCAATTAGTTATCTTATCATATTTATAATATTATTTACAACTTATAAAAAATATGGTACAAAATTAAAAAATGGATTTTTATTGGGACTTTTTATGGTTAGTGTTTTTTCAGTAAGATTTCTTTTAGAATTTATAAAAGTGAAACAATCAGCCTATACAAATGATTTTGGGATAAGCACAGGACAATTTTTGAGTATCCCTTTTTTCCTTTTAGGGATTTATATGTTATTTGTTCACAAAAGCAAAGAAGCTAATGGTTAAATTAAATGTAAATAAAATATTAGGAAGAACCTTTTTCTTTGGAATAATTGTTATCTTTATAGTTGCGATTACAGCAGATAATAGATTTGAAAATGCTCTTGAGGTTTACTATAAAGAGAAAGACTATAAACTATCTGCCTCCTTATTTAAAGAGTCAATAAAAGATAATGAGAGTCAAAAAGTTAAATCATATTATTATTTAGGATATATGTATGCAAAGGGTTTAGGTGTTGAGTCTAATATACATAGAGCAATATATCTAACAAAACAAGCAGCCAAAAAGGATTATATAAAAGCAGAGGTTAATTTGGCTTATTTATATCTCAAAAGAGCTATCAATAATGATTGGCAAGAGGCGATTAAGTGGCTTCAAAAGGCGTCAGAAGCTGGAGATTCTAGGGCTCAAAAGAGTTTGGGAATTTTATATTATAATGGAAAAGTTATTCCAAAAGATTATAAAAAAGCTTTTTTTTGGCTTCAAAAATCGGCATATCAAAAAGATAACTATGCAATGATGTATCTTGCTTATTTATATATAGATGCAAAAGGTGTAGACAGAGATTATACAAAAGCTAAATATTGGTTTGATAGATCATCCTCACTAAATGAGTCTAAAAATGCTTTGGGTGTAATTTACTATAAAGGTCTTGGAGTTAAACAAGATTATAATAAAGCTCTAAAATATTTTAAAGAGAGTGCAAAAGAGAAAAATGCTGATAGTTTAAAGTATATATCTATAATTTATTATTATGGTTATGGAGTTAAAAAAGATAGAATAAAAGCTTATAAATATTGGTCAAAATATAATGTAAACAGATAGAACTAATAGCACCTTAGAAATAAATTATTATTATTTGCGAGTTATTTAAGGAGTCGTGAATTATATATAAATTTATACAAGGTGCTAAAAAACTTTAGAAAAAACATATATTGCTTTTACTGATTGTATTATACAAACAAAGGATTAATAGTTCGTAAATGAGGTTATAATTATGATAATTTTACTCAACCTTTAGCCTGAATTTTTCTACTTTTTCTATTTGAAACAGTAAATTGAACTAATTCATCCGTTGTTTTAACATAATCAGGAATTGTCTCTAAACTTTTTTGCATCACAACATAAGCAGAATAGGCGTCACTATATGCTCGGTGGTGATTTGCTGACTCTATATTTAGCAACTCATTAAGATAAGCTAAACCATATTTAGGACTCTCAAATGTTCTTTTTGCTAAATCAATTGTGCATAATCTTATGTTACCAATAGAACCAAGTCCAAATCTTTCAAAAGAGTGATTTAAGAATGAAAAATCAAAACTTACATTATGTGCAACAAAAATTGAATCTTTCATAAAGAGTTTTAATTTAAGTAATCCATCTTTAATTGGTGGAGCATCCATTAAATCTTCAATCTCAATATTTGTAATTTTTGTAATATAAGAGGGAAGATAAGTACAATTAACAAATGTCTCAAATTTATCTATAATTTTTCCATCTTGAACAATCATCGCACCAATTTCAATCACCTGAGAATCGGTTGGCTTACTACCATTTGTTTCAATATCTAGTATACAAAATTTTTGAGTTTTATAATCTCTAAACATAGTTACTAAAATAAATTCATTTGTATTTTTATCCTCTTCAATAGGATAACCAGAACTTTGAAGAATCAAAAATATACTATAAGTATCTGTAAATAACATTGTGTTTTTTTGCATCAACACTTCAAATTGATTAAAGCTTAATCTTCCATTATTTTTTCTAAATGATGCTGTTAAATTATTAAATATATTTTGCATTTTTTATAAACTCAATTATCTTTTTTTTATCTTTCTTACCTGCATAAGCCTCTGTAGATGAACTTACATCTACACCATAAAAATTATAACTAATTGTATCAGATACATTTAAACCATTTAGACCACCAGCTAATATTATCTTAGAACAATCCACATCTTTAAACCATTCTAAATTTAAGCGTTTTCCACTTCCACCATAAGCTTCACAATAAGCATCTACCAGTTTATATTCATCTTTATAGATTAAAATATCTTTGGCCTCTTTAACTCTTATCACTTTGATATACGGAACAAAAAGTTGTTCATATAACTCACTAGGTGCTTCAAAATGAATTTGAGCCAAAGTACAACCTGATTCTTGCATATATGAATTAATTATTTGAGCATCAACATTTACAAAAAGTCCAACTTTCTCAATAAATGGTGGGAGTTTATCTATTATAATTTTAGCATCTTTTGGAGAGATATAGCGTGGAGATTTTTCATAAAATACAAATCCCAAAGCATCTGCCCCAGCTTCTATTGAAATCATAGCATCTTTTAAGTTGGTAATACCACAAATTTTAACTCTATTCATTATTTAATAGACTCTATAGCTTTTTTATATCCATCAGGATGATTAAACACAAATGACCCTGCTACAACAACATCAACTCCAGCATCTTTTAGCTTTTGGATATTGGAATCATTAACTCCACCATCAACCTGAATTAAACAGTTTGGATTTTTCTTTTTTATTAAAGCTTTCAATTTTATCGCTTTTTCAATTACGCTAGAGATAAACTTTTGCCCACCAAATCCTGGATTAACACTCATCAATAAAACCATATCCAAATCTTCTATTAAATACTCTATCGCTTCTGGTGGAGTATGAGGGTTTAATACAACAGCAGGAGATATTCCTAAAGCTCTTATTTTTTGAATAAGTCTATGAGGATGCTTCTCCTCTTCTATATGAAAAGAGATATATTTAGGGTTAAATGGAGCAAATAGGTCTACAAAAAAGGAGTTATTTTCTACCATTAAATGAATATCAAGAGGCTTTGTTGCCACTTTTGCCACAGCAGATACAACAACAGGACCAATTGTAAGGTTTGGCACAAAATGACCATCCATAACATCAACATGAACCAAATCACATCCTGCTTCACAAATTGCATTTACATCACGAGAAAGGTTGCCAAAATCGGCAGATAAGATACTTGGAGCTATTAACATTAATTATCCATTTCTTTTTATTTAATATTTTATAGAAATTATACCATATATTTATTTTTTAAGATAGAGTTTTAGATTTTTATGTGGTACCAGCACCCGGATTCGAACCGGGACGCTCGGAAGCGGGGGATTTTGAATCCCCTAAGTCTACCAATTCCATCATGCTGGCCTCATTGAGAGATTGTCATTATATCCAAGATAATCTTAAAATTCATAATATTCATAATAAAAATTAGATAAAATCACAAAAAATTAATAATTAGGAACAAATAGTGACAAATACTAAAAAGAGCGTATTAGAATATCATAATGGTGGGAAGATTGGTATCACTACCACTAAACCTTGTGATACACAAGATGATTTATCAAAAGCTTATACTCCTGGGGTAGCAATTCCATGTTTAGAGATTCAAAAAGATGAAAGTTTAGCATATAATTATACAAATAAAGGAAATCTTGTAGCAGTTATTACAGATGGTACAGCCGTTTTAGGACTTGGTGATATTGGTGCATTAGCAGGTAAGCCTGTGATGGAGGGAAAATCGGTTTTATTTAAGAAGTTTGCAAATGTTGATGCTTTTGATATAGAATTAGCAGAAAATGATACAGATAAAATTATTGAAATATGCAAGGCAATCTCTCCAACTTTTGGTGGAATTAACCTTGAAGATATAAAAGCCCCAAAATGTTTTGAGATAGAAACTAAACTTCAAGAGATACTTGATATTCCAGTATTTCACGATGACCAACATGGAACGGCTATTATTACAACAGCAGGATTAATAAATGCTTTGGAAGTTACGGGCAAAAAAATAGAAGATATTAAAATTGTAGTTAATGGAGCAGGTGCAGCAGGAATATCTTGTGCTAAGATGTATAAAAAACTTGGAGTCAAACATATTATAATGTGTGATAGTAAAGGTGTGATTTCAACTTCAAGAGATAATTTAAATAAATATAAGCAAGAGTTTGCCATAGATACAGAAGCTAAAACACTAGATGATGCAATTGATGGTGCTGATATGTTTTTAGGGCTTAGTAGTGCAGGGGCATTAAAGCAATCTATGGTAGCAAAAATGGCTAAAAATCCAATTATTTTTGCACTTGCAAATCCAACTCCTGAAATTTTACCTCACGAAGTAGCAGAAGTTAGAGATGATGTAATTATGGGAACAGGAAGAAGCGATTTTCCAAATCAAGTTAATAATGTTTTAGGTTTTCCATTTATCTTTAGAGGTGCTTCAGATGTACGAGCTAAAAAAGTAACAGAAAATATGAAAATGGCAGCTGCAAATGCTTTGGCTCAACTTGCAAAAGAACCAATTTCAGATGATGTAAAAAAAGCTTATAATAATCCTAATATGGAATTTGGAAAAAATCATATTATCCCAACACCATTTAATAGAGATGTATTAGTATGGGTAGCATCTGCTGTGGCAAAAACTGCCGTTGAAGATGGTGTAGCAAGGATTGAGAATTATAATCATAATGAGTATATAGCATCACTTAAGGCTATGATTAATAAGTAGAGTTAATTTTTTGAATTTTATCATATTGTAAAAGATATAAAGGTAAAATTTGAAAAAACTTAGGCAACCCATTAAATGAAAACAATTACAATCATAGATACATTTGGCTTTTTCTTTCGCTCATATTTTGCTCTTCCACCATTGCGTAATTCAGAAGGGTTTCCAACAGGACTTCTTACTGGATTTATAAAACTTGTAGATTCATTACATACATATCACTCTACAGATTATCTTGTATTTGCTCTTGATAGTAAAGGTAAAACTTTTAGAAATGACCTTTTTAAAGATTATAAAGCAAACCGTTCAACTCCTCCTGAAGATTTAACAAAACAGCTTCCTATTGCAATTAAATGGATAGAAAAAATGGGGTTTGCAAATATTGCGATGACTGGATATGAAGCAGATGATATAATTGCATCTCTAACAACAAAAGCACTAGAAAATGGTTTAAATGTAAATATTGTATCTCATGATAAAGACTTATATCAATTAATTGAAGATGGCAAAGTTACCATTTTTGATAGCGTTAAAAAAAGGTATATTAATGAGGCTTTGTGTTATGAAAAGTTTGAGGTTTATCCAAAAGATTTTACAAATTTTCAGTCTATACTAGGAGATAGTTCTGATAATATTCCAGGAGTTAAGGGGATTGGACAAAAAGGGGCATCAAAACTTATCAATGAATTTTCTACGCTAGAGAATATATATAAAAATATTACTATTTGTGGAACTCCAAGGATAAAAAAACTTCTTATGGAAAGTCGTGAAATGGCCTTTTTATCAAGAGAACTTGTAACACTTCAAACAGATATAATAGATGATTTTGATTTAGATAAATTTGTATTTGAAGATAAGAATTATTTGAGTTGTTTAGCTGATGAATTTGTGGATTATGAGATGAAACAAGCATTAAGCAGTGCATTAAGAGGTCATAATAAAAATAAGCAACAATCAGAAGTTAAAAAAGAGGAAAAATTATCATTTCAATACGCTAAGATTGATAATATTCAAGAGCTAAATAGAGTTATAGATAATATACCTAAAAATAGTATTATTGCATTTGATACAGAGACAACAGGTCTTGATACAAAAAAAGTAGATTTGGTTGGATTTTCGTTTTCAATAAGTGAAATAGGTGGCTATTATGTCCCTATTGCTCATAGTTATTTGGGTGTTGAAAATCAAGTTTTATTAGAGGATGCACTTGAATCTATTAAAAAATTGATGAAATTCAAGATAGTTGGTCAAAATTTAAAATTTGATTTTTCACTTTTATATAATAGATATGGATTTGAGAAGATTGATATATTTGCTGATACTATGATTATGGCATGGTTACTTGATAGTTCTTCTAAGATTGGACTAGATTCATTGGCAAAAAAGTATTTTAGATATGATATGAAACCATTTAAAGAGATTGTAAAAAAAGGTGAAGATTTTAGTTTTGTAGATATTGATACAGCCTCTTTTTATGCAGTTGAAGATGCGTGGATGAGCAGAAAATTATATTTTAAACTTCTATCAGAACTAGAACTTAATAGCAAATTTTATATAGATATAGCTTCAAAAATAGAATATCCTTTTATTAATGTTTTAGGTAAAATGGAAAGATTAGGGATAAAAATAGATATTCAAAAGCTTCAAAATTTAGAGCTAAGATTGGAAAATAGTTTGCAATCTCTTACACAAGAGATATATTCCAAGGCAGGTAGTGAATTTAATATTCGTTCTACTCAACAACTCGGAACTATCTTATTTGAACATTTAGGGCTTAAAGGTGGCAAAAAAACTAAAACTGGATTTAGCACAAATGAAGCAGTTTTACAAAGTATTAAAGATAAACATCCAATTATTAAACTAATATTAGAATATCGTGAGTATCAAAAAATAATATCAACTTATGTAAAACCTCTTTTAAAATTGGCAAAAGATGATAAAAATAGCAGAGTATATACATCATTTATTCAAACAGGAACAGCAACAGGACGCTTAAGCTCTAAAAATCCAAATTTGCAAAATATCCCCGTGCGAAGTGCATTAGGACGAGAAGTTAGAGAAGCATTTGTTGCAAAAGATGGTTATAAATTAGTTGGTATTGATTATTCTCAGATTGAACTTAGACTTTTGGCACATTTTAGCCAAGATAAAGCATTGATGGAAGCATTTAGAGATGGTTTAGATATTCATATGCAAACGGCAATAAAACTTTTTGGAGAAGATGAAGCTAAAGCTAAACGCTCATTTGCCAAATCTATTAACTTTGGACTTTTATATGGGATGGGAAGCAAGAAATTATCAGAAGAGCTAAATATCACAACAACACAAGCCAAAGAGATAATGAAAAATTATTTTGAAGCATTTCCTACAATTAAAGAGTTTTTAGATGGTGTGGCAAATGATGTAAAAGAGATAGGATTTGTTGAGACAATCTCAAAAAGAAGACGAATTTTTGATTATGAAAATGCTAATGGGATGCAAAAAGCATCTTTTCAAAGGGAATCTGTAAATACACTTTTTCAGGGTTCAGCTTCAGATTTAATCAAACTATCTATGAATAAAATTGACACAATTATTGAAAATGAAAAACTAGATGCTAATATGCTTTTACAGATTCATGATGAACTTATCTTTGAGATAAAAGATGATAAAGTTGATGAACTTAGCAAAAAATTTGCAAATATGATGGAAAATATTATAGAGCTTGAAGTTCCTTTGGAATGTTCTGTTAGTATTGGAAGAAGCTGGGGAGATTTGAAATAAAATTTAAAATATTGTGAATAAAATGACAAATCATTATTATTCACAATATACAATTAATCTTGAACTATAATATATTCATCTACACCTGTTATATTTGAAATCTCATCAATCACAACTTGTAATCTATTTTCTTGAATAGTATTTAGATATTGATTAAAGTTAATACTAAATTCTCTGCTTTGTGAAAAACTATCTATATCTCTATTTTCTATAATATCTGTACACTCTAAAAGCTCATCTAGCTCTACATTTTTCCAACATTCAGAGTCATCAATATTTATACTATTCTCCTTGCTAGTTTGATTAATATGTATATAGTTTGTATTTGATCTTTGATATAATTTAGGTGCAATTATTACATCTTCTCTTTCTTCTGGTGTAACATTATTATGGGATAAGTCTGTACTCATAGATGCGTATGTAAATTCACTAGGTGTACCTTCGTTATCTACAGCTCTTACTCTAAATTCATAATTTGAAAATGATGCCAAATTTTTAATTGTAAGAGTTAGATCTTCTGTTCTAATCTCACTACTCCAATCTCTATTATCTGTTCTATATGATACATAGTATTCATTTATAAATCCATCACTATCTTTAGCCACTGACCAAGACAAAGTTACTTCATCTATCTTAATATCAGAAAATTCTATATCTGCTACATTTGCAGGTGCTAAATTATCACTAGGCTTCTCTAAATCTTCACTCTCTTTTAGAATACTTCTATCTTCTGCCACACTTCCACATCCCACTATAAATATTGATAGCCCTGCAATCAATATAGACTTTTTTAACATTTGTACTCCTACCTTAACAAAAATATATTTTTAAAATTTTAACATTAGAAAAATGTTATTTTATCCATTAACTTATAAAAGTAATATTATATTTTCCCCTTTTAAAGAGTATTTATATCATAAAAATACTATAATCTTTAATATTAACAAATATTTTTAAATAAGGATTACAAATGAAACAACAAACCTTAGCACTTCATTATGGATATGATAAAGATTCTCAAGGGACAATGTCTGTACCAATATATCAAACAACTGCCTATGAGTTTAGAGATACCACTCACGCATCAAATCTATTTGAACTAAAAGAACTTGGAAATATATACACAAGATTAATGAATCCTACAACTGATGTTTTTGAAAAAAGATTTGCATCACTTGAGGGTGGAGTAGCAAGTGTGGCAACTGCCTCTGGAATGTCTGCTATATTTTATGCAATTGCAAATGTTGCAGAAGCAGGAGATAATATCATTGTAGCAAAACAAGTCTATGGAGGGACGAGTACTCTAACAGGTCATACAATCAAAAGATTTGGTATAAAGAGCCGATATTTTGATATTGAAAATCCAAAAGAACTTGAAGCATTAATTGATGATAAAACTAAAATGATTATATTTGAAAGTATCACAAATCCAAATGTAACAGTGGCTGATTTTGATGTGATTACAGAGATAGCTAATAGATATAATATATTAACTTGTGTAGATAATACCGTGGCAACGGCAATTCATTGTAAACCATTAGAATTAGGTTGTGATATTGTAGTGCATAGTACAAGCAAATATACGATAGGGCAGGGTAGTGCTTTGGGTGGTATTATAGTTGAAAGAGAGAATTTAAGCCAAAAATTAAAAGATAATCCTAGATATTATCACTTTAATGAACCAGATTTAAGTTATCACGGACTTATATATACAGATTTACCTCTCCCACCATTTATTTTACGAGTTCGTTTAGCACTTCTAAGAGATTTAGGTTCTGCCCCTGCACCATTTAACTCTTGGCTTCATATTCAAGGATTAGAAACACTTGCTATTAGAATGAGAGAACACTCATCAAATGCTTTGAAAGTAGCACAATTTTTAGAGGCTCATCCAAAGATAAAAAAAGTTAATTATCCATCACTTAAAAGTGATAAATTCTATGAATTAGGTCAAAAATATTTTAAAGGTGGACATAGTGGACTTTTATCTTTTGAACTTGAAAACAAAGAAAAAGCTACAGAGATGGCAAATAAAACTCAATTATTTTCTCTTGTAGTTAATATTGGAGATAGCAAGTCAATTATAACTCACCCTGCAAGTACCACTCATCAACAACTTTCAGAAAAAGAGTTAAAAGAGTCTGGAATTAGTGGAGGATTGATTAGGCTAAGTATTGGACTTGAAGATGCTGATGATTTGATTGAGGATTTGACTCAAGCACTTGAGTAAAAAATATTTAAACTTAGCTATATAAAATAGATAATCACTTTAAATTAAAGTAGTTATCTTAACTTTAGTATATCTTGGTTCATTTAAAACTATATTTTAAATTAATTAGATAAAATTAGATAAAAATTGGAGTCTATATGCTTTTTTATCAACCAACTAGTGGATATTGTTATAATAGTGACTCTATTTTTTTATATAAATTTATCTCATCATTGAATCCAAAAGGTGATTTACTTGATATTGGTTGTGGAGTTGGTATCATTTCAGCGTTAATAGGTCGTGATTTTGATATAAATACAACAATTATAGATAAGCAAAATATTATGTTAGATTATGCTAAGCATAATTTTGATATAAATAATATAGAAAAAGATGCATATCTTGGTGACTTTATAGATTTTGAGTTTAATAAGAAATTTAATTTTATAATATCTAATCCACCATTTTATGATAGCAAGAGTGTTACAAAAAGTAGCAATATTCATTTAAGCACTGCAAGGTATTCTCATCATTTGCCATTTGAGGATTTAGTTAAAAGTGTGAAAAAGATTTTAAAGCCTCGTGGATGGTTTATATTTTGTTATGATGCAAAGCAGATAGATACGCTTATGTTTATTTTAAAAAGAGAAAATTTAAATCCTCAAAAGATAACTTTTGTATATTCTAAAATAGATAAAGATTCTAAATTAGTGATGATTGCTTGTAGATTAGGTTCAAAATCACTTACTCAAATTACAGCTCCGTTGATTGTCTTAGATGAAAATGGAAATTACTTAGAATCTGTAAAAGAGATTTTTAAAAAAGCTGATACATATAGTATAAAGGGAGATTTTTAGATGGATAGTTATATTAAGCAAGATGGTTATAAATTTTCTTTTGATAGTAGTGAATGCAGTGCTTGTCAAGGGTTTTGTTGCAGAGGAGAAAGTGGTTATATATGGATTAATTACCAAGAGATTCTAAAAGTGGCCAATTATCTATCTCTTAGTCGTGATGAGTTTAGCACTAAATATATCAAAAAGGTCAAACATAGATACTCTTTGATAGAGAAACAATTAGGATATAAAGATTATGCTTGTATTTTTTTTGAT
>CAYWFW010000185.1:0-6861 GCA_964457735.1 uncultured Sulfurovum sp.
TTTTTGACTCTCGTTTATCTCCCTTTACAGCTTCAGCTGTAACAACTAAAAGAAAAATAAGAACTAATACAGCAAAAAACACATTCAACTTCATTGCAATACGATCCACAGCAAACCTCCAGTTATGCAAACTCGGGAAAATAATATTTAGATTTAATAATAGAAGAATTTATAATAAAATTACCTGCTAATAATTTCTGTTTGATTTCATCAATTTTACTATTATCATATATTCTTTCAAAAGTGATACTTTTAGATTGACACGCAATCCTGCTAGATTTTGCCGTTTTTTTATTAATTTGTTTATATATCTCACTAGATGCAAAATATAAAAAAAGTATAATGATTATATTATAAATATATTTACCCATTTAAAACCTTAAGTTATTATAATTATAAGTATATCTTTTTATACTTCTGTTTTACTTAATAATTAACTAAATTTATCTTCTTAATCAATCTTTATTACTCATATCAACTTTGATACTCTATAACATCTTTTGTGGGTAAAAACCCACCATTATATTATCTATTGTATCTCTTCAACAAAATTTTCGTAACTCCCTTTAAAGTCTATAATTGAACCATCACTATTTATTTTGATAATACGATTTGCAAACGAATCAATAAGCTCTCTATCGTGAGATACACAAATCACACCACCTTCATAATTATGTAGAGCTTCTCCAAGAGCAACAATAGCCTCTAAATCAAGGTGATTATCTGGTTCATCCAAAACTAAAAAGTTTGCACTATCCATCATCATCCTAGATAACATTATACGGTGTTTTTCTCCACCACTACAGCTTCCAACCTCTTTTTCTTGATCTTCACCAGAAAATAGCATTCTTCCCAAACATTTTCTAATCTCATCAATATGCCACATTGGGTCAAATCCTTGAATCCAATCATAAAGCTTACTATCTCCAATTACTAAATCAGTTGTATTTTGTGGAAAGTAGCTTGTAAAAACTGTTTGTCCCCATACAAATGTGCCATCATCTTGTTTAACTTTTTCCATTAAAATCTCAGGAAGCGTACTTTTTCCAACACCATTTGAGCCAATAATTGCTACTTTATCACCTGTATTTATCTTAAAGCTAATATCTTTAAAGACCTCAACATCATCATATATTTTTGTCAAATTTTTAAGCTCTAAAAGCTCATTACCAATATTACGATTTGGTTTAAACATAATAGATGGGTCTCTTCTTGAAGATAGTTCAATTGCAGAAACATCAAGTTTATCTAATTTTTTCTGTCTACTTGTTGCTTGTTTGGCTTTTGAAGCATTTGCAGAAAATCTTGCAATAAACTTTTCTAACTCATCTTTCTCTTTAACAGCTTTATCTCTATTAATTTGAGCTTGTTTAGACAAAATATTAGCAGCTATATACCAATCATCATAATTTCCTGTAAAACTTCTTATATTAGAAAAATCTAAATCTAAAATATGCGTTACAACACCATTTAAAAAGTGTCTATCATGAGAAATTACAATCAATGTACCCTCATGTCTTTTTAATTCACGCTCAAGCCATGCAATTGATTCAATATCAAGGTTGTTTGTTGGCTCATCAAGTAATAAAATATCAGGTTTCAAAAACAGAACCTGTGCCAAAAGAATTTTAAATTTATCAGCACTTGTAAGTGAACTCATCAAATTATGATGAACTGACGCAGGAAAGTTTAAAGCTTCTAAAAGTTTTTCAATTTTTACTTCACTCTCGTAAGTTGGGTCTTCATCTGCACAAATCATCTCAAGCTCTGCTAAACGGTTATTCACCTCATCGCTCTCAAAGTCACCCTCCATATAAAGCTTCTCTTTCTCTTTTTGAGCATCATAAAGCTTTTTATTTCCATATAAAACAGCATCCATCAAAGTAAAATCTTCAAAAGCATATTGATTTTGACCCAAAACACCCATTCTTGCACCTGGTTCTATCTGAATCTCACCATCAGTTGCTTCAATTTCACCTGCAAGTATCTTGATAAATGTACTTTTCCCTGCTCCATTTGCTCCAATCAAACCATATCTCTTGCCTCTATCAAATGTTATACTTATCTTGTCAAATAATACTCTTTTGCCATATCTTTGTGTTAAATTTACTGTGCTTAACAAATCTTTTCCTTAATCTTATCTAATTATGTATTATAACATAATCTACAAAGTCTATCAACCTCTTTTAGAAGAGTTAAAAATCTATATTTACCATACATTATAGAGATAAATTTTTTGGCTACTGCTAAATCTACTACAATTTTTTAGGTGCTAAAACCCATAATTCAACTTTTTCATTCTCCCTTGAATCTCTCCGTTTTGTTCTTCTTGATGATGCTCTAACATCTCTTTTTAAGTGGAGTTCTTTTCTAAAACGATTGTTTTTTTGTAGCTCTGCTATAATTGGATGAACACTCTCTTTATCAACTACTTCTGCTAAATTTGAAAATATTAAAACTATTTTTCCATCAGGTTTAAGGTGCTTTTGTGCTTGTTCAAAAAATCGTGGAAAGAGGTCTTCTTCATAATACATAGCCCTATCAATCCCCTCTTGTAATCTATGTTTTGCAAGTAACCACGGAGGATTAAAAACAATAACATCAGCTTTAATATCACAATTTTCAAACAAATCACCATAATTTAGCGTTATCTTATCCTCATAACCTAACCGTTTACTCTCTTCTTTAACACCAATAATTGCATTTTTGTTTATATCAGTTGCAAAAATATTTTCAAAACCATTTTGAATTAGTTGAAATGATAAAATACCACTTCCTACACCAATCTCTATTGCATTAGTTTTAGCTCCATCATATCTTTTTAACCATTTATCAAATAACTTTAAATGGTCAAAGCGTGTTGGAAAATATGTTCCATAATAAGGATGAAGCGTTAAATTTAAAGTTTTAATCTCAATCCCTTTTTCATACCACTGCCAAGAACTATTCATCCCTTGAACATCAGGAAATGAGATATAAAATTCTGATATATCAGGGTATAATAATTTTAACCAACCAAAATCAGGAGACTTTTTAACAATCAGATGATTATCTGCTACTTTTAACAATAATCTATGAGAAGCCTGTCTAAATGCAGAACGATATTCACGTTGCCCTTCAAAACTTTTATCTTTATGTCTAAGTGAAAGATTTCTTTTTAATTCTCTTAAAACTTGTAAACCATTGCTATAAAATTCCTCAACAAGAACATATTCTCCTGAAATCATTTTAGAAACTGTTGCCTTTGTGTCCATTTTACGATAGAAGCATATCGCCTCAACCTCTTTAGTTATAATATTTGGTCTATCTGGTTGGATAGATTGTAAATCTGTATTCATATAATGATGCCTTTTATTTTATATTACAGTTTAATATATAAAAGCTTTGTTCTCGTTTGATTTATGTAATATTGATGATTTTATTATTTTATCAGCTTTAAACAATTGCTTATAATAAATCCCATTTCTTACTTCTTTACAACAAAATCTCTCTTTGCCTCTTGCACCTTTTGATACTCTCTTAATAATGCTTGATGATTTTTAAAATATTTCAAATCTAATCCACAACTATCTAAACCATAAAAAACCTCTTTTCTTTGCATAATAGTAATAGAAATATCAAAAATCTCTTAGGTATAGATGGCAATTAAAGCCCCCTCATAATCACTCAAGAGTTTATCTTTATCAAGTTCTATCTCAATTAATGCAAACAAACAGTTATAAATCTTTTTTCGTTTATCATCTAAATTAGCGATATTCACACACCAAGATACCCATTCACTAGCCATATCATAATCTTCTAAAGCCAAATATATCATAGCTTTAAGCTCACCAATTTGAAGAGTTTTATAAGCACTATTCTCATCTGCAATCACACCAATAAACTCCATCACACCTCGCATATCATCATACTCTTCTAAGTTCTCTAACAAGCTTTCTAGTTCATCAAAAGATAAAATCTTTAATGATAAAATAGACTCTCTAAAATATGCCCCCTCATTATTATTACTCCACAACAAATCATCAACAGGATAAATCTCAGACATTTTTGGAATAATAATCCTACAAGCATAGATATTAAGATGTTCATAATTAGCAATATAAATATCAAGATTCATATCATAAACTATTTGGCTTAAATATTCAAATTCTGATGATGTAGTAGAGTCATAATTCCAATCTACAAACTCATAATCAGCTTTCTCTTTGAAAAAATCATAAGATATTAACCCACTAGAGTTGATAAAATGCTCTTCTAAATTATGTGGAGATGCTACGGCTTCTAAATCAAAAGATGGAGTCAAAAAATCGTCCATCATATCAAGTTTACGACCTTGAAGAAGTTCAGTTACTGTTCTCTCTAATGCTATCTCAAAACAAGAATGGCTTCCAAAAGATGCAAAAACTGAACCATCTTGATTATTAATTAAAGTTACACTAATCACAGGATAAACTCCACCCAAAGAGGCATCACAAATTCTCAAAGAGTATCCATAATCTATAAGTTTTTCAATTGATTCTTTAATATGTGGATACCTATCAATAATATTTTGAGGAATTTGAGGCAATGATATACCCTCTGAAATAATTCTATTTTTTACATATCTTTCAAATATTTCACAAAGTGTTTGAACCCTTGCCTCTGCTTCTGTATTTCCTGCTGACATACCATTACTAACATATAAATTATTCAAAATATTTACAGGAAAATATATCTGCTTATTATCTTTTTGAGAGATAAAAGGCAATGCACAGATACCTCGTTCATCTACTCCAACATTCAAATCAAATAAATCTTCTATAGAAAGTTCATTATCACAATTATAATATCTCCATAACTCTTCAGTAAGTAGCCCCTTTGGAAGTTTATCAGTTTTGCTCTTAAACCATTTTTCATCAGGATAATGTACAAAATCACCATTAATAATCTCTTCACCCAAATAATAATCAGCAAAAAAGTAATTACAACCTAATCGCTCAAAATACTCACCTAATGCACTTGCTAAAGATGACTTCTCACAAGAGCCTTTGCCATTTGTAAAAATCACATTAGATAACTCATTTTGAATAAATGTTGAATATACAAAAGGTAAAGGGTTCAAAGATGACACCTCTTTTACTTCCATATTTAATATCTCTAAATTACTTTTCATTATGCTAATAGAAGATTCTAAATCCCTATCTTTACCTTTTATAATTGTTTTGTTATTCACTGTTTTTTGTTCCTTTTATTTAAATCTTCAATTATTTTTTCAGCCAAAGTATAAGCTAAATTAGGAGGTACTGCATTACCCACCATCTTATATCCAGCAGTAAGATTTTTATAATAAAAGATATGTTTATCAGGAAAACTTTGTATTCTAGCACACTCTCTAATGCTTAATCTTCTATATAAATCTTCTCTACCCTCTACAAATCTTCGTTTATCTTTTTCTACCAATTCCATTTTAGGTGCTTGTGGATGAAGAGGTGAATGTCGCCCTCCTGCTTGAATAGTAAATGATGTCTCATTCCAACCTCTTACACGATTACGAGACATAAACATAGATGAGAATCCACCAGTCATATATTCATGATTCGCTAATTTACAATCTTCACCATTAGTATAAGTTTTATCTTTTGCAGGAAGAACAGACTCTTTTAAATCCCAAATAATATCTTTGAGATAATACTTTTTATCTAATGGTTTTGGAAATTCAAATTTAATATTTAAATCTTTTCTAAAGCCCACAAAAAATATCCTTTTTCTATCTTGTGCTACGCCATAATCTTTTGCATTTAATAGCTTAAATGATAGATTATATCCACTATCAATAAAATGATTTTTTATATTTTCCAAAGCTTCACTATGCCGACTTGCTAACATTCCTGATACATTCTCTGCCAAAAAAAATAAAGGTTTTTTATCTCTAAGTACACGAATAAATTCAAAAAATAACTGACCTCTATCATCTTCTATCCCTCTTGATTTCCCTGCCTCACTCCAACTTTGACAAGGAGGCCCACCAATAAGCCCCAAAGTTTCAGGTATCTCATCAGATGGAATCTTTACGATGCTTCTTCTGTCTAATATAGTTTTGGGAAAGTTCTTTTCAAAAGTTTCCCAAATATCTTTATCATACTCATTTGCCCAAATTGTATTAAACCCTGCTTGTTTAAAACCGAGGTCTAAACCTCCTGATCCTGTGAATGGGGAGATTATTTTCATTAATTACACTTCATTGCAAAAATTAAATATCACCTCAACCAAAGATTCTATAAATAGAATAGAGTCTTTTACATCATCAATATAAATAGTTCTTAACTCTTGATAAGTTGGCTCAATATCAGCTTCATGAGATATTTGATTTCGTCTATCAATAATTAAATTAAGTCTTCTTTTTATTTGCTGAACATCTTCCACTAAAATATTAGCCACTTCTTTCCATATATCTACCTCTATAATTAATAACATAGCCTCTTTAATTTTATCTGCTTCTTGAAAACTTTTAAAACCATTTCTATGTCTTATTTGATGATTTAGCCATATATCACTCTTTTTTTCCATAATAGCTTTTGAAAATAATATATTTTTATCAGTAGAAAATATAAATTCTTTAAACTCTTTGGTTGCTCTTCTATTTTCATTATATATTTCTAACATTCCAAATCTAACCAATTCATGAATAAAATGGTCTAAAGCACTAACTAACATTACATATTGGGCTCTTAAAATATCACTTAAATCTAAGATTGGTGTAGTTTGAAGATTAATACTATCGTAAATTGCACCCAAATTTTTAACTCTTATAATATTTTGCTCAAAATGAACTTTAGCACTCTGCATTAGTCATACTCACGATATTATCTGCTAAATTTGAAA
>CAYWFW010000186.1:0-3041 GCA_964457735.1 uncultured Sulfurovum sp.
ACCCCCATTGGCACACCACCAAATCTTATATTAATGGATTTTTTAGAATCTAATGCACTAGAACCTATCCAGTTTGCCACTTGGACAATGATGATGTTACCACTAGCTATTATAATGATGATAACTGCTTGTGAAGTTTTATTATATGGTTTTAAAAAAGAGAATTTTTCATTGGTAGAGATTGATATGACCAAAAAACCATTAACCTTAAATCAAAAAAAACTTGTATGGATGTTATCCTCTTTAGCTCTTTTGTTGGCACTAAACCCTATCTTAAAAAACTTTTTTGATGTTTCTATAAATGAAAAACTAACACTTTTGGCATTTGGTCTTTTTCTGTTTCTACCCAAAGTTGATTTATTGAATTGGAAAGAGGATTTTGCAAAAATACCATTTGCAATTATATTTTTATTTGGTGCTGGTTTTTCTATCGCTATGGCATTTCAAAAAACAGGATTAGCCACCGAAATTGCAAATATTTTAGTAAGCTTTAACTACCTTCCACCTATCGCTTTGATGTTTATCATTGGTTCAGGGGTGGTTTTTGCCACAGAACTCACAAGCAATACAGCACTTACATCTATTATGATACCCATCATATACCCATTTGCCATTCAAAGTAATCTTGACCCCACATTATTTATGCTTATTGTTGCAATATCGGCCAGTTATGCCTTTATGCTACCAATCGCCACAGCACCAAATGCAATAGCGATGTCCACAGGTCATGTTAAAACTACTCAAATGATAAAAAGAGGATTCTTTTTGAATATAATTGGAATAGCAATTACATTTTTTATCGCACTTACATATTGGAGGATATTTATATAAATGACAAAAATACAATACATAAATAAAACAAAAAAATTAATTAGTTGGGCAAAAGCCTATTATGTGGATGATAATCCAATTGCAACAGATGAGGAGTATGATAAACTGTATCATGAAGTTTTGGAGTATGAAGAGAATAATCCAGAGCATAAGCTTTTGGATTCCCCTACTCAACGAATTGGTGGAGAGATTATTGATGGATTTAGTAAATCTTCGCATATCAAGCCTATGTGGAGTATGGAGGATATTTTTGATAATGAGGAGCTTGTTAAGTGGATTGATAGGCTTAAAAAAACTACTATTAAATTGCCAAAGCTTTTTTGTGAACCAAAGTTTGATGGTGCAAGTCTTAATCTATTATATCAAGATGGAAAACTTATCAAAGCTATCACAAGAGGTGATGGAAAAATTGGCGAAGATGTAACTCATAATATCAAAACTATGCACTCAATCCCTTTGTCAATTGATTATCTTGATACGATAGAGATTCGTGGAGAGGTGGTGATTAGAAAAGATGATTTTGATGGAGTTAATAAGGATAGAGTCGCAAGTGGTAAAGAGCCATTTGCAAATCCACGAAATGCGTCATCAGGCAGTTTAAGACAACTTGACCCAAAAGAAACAGCAAAACGAAAGCTTATTTTTTATCCTTGGGGAGTGGGAGAAAACTCTTTAGAAAATAAGAATTTAAGTGACAAGATGAAGTTTATAGCAACTCTTGGATTTTTAGCTCCACCAACGACTAAAAAGATTCTTGGAACTGGTGCTAAAGCCATCACATCCGATAAGTTTATTATAGAAGAGATTAAAGAGTATTATCAATATTTAATAGATTCAAGAGATGATATTCCTATGATGATGGATGGTATGGTTGTTAAAGTTGAAAATATAGAGCTTCAAGAGGAGCTTGGATATACCAATAAATATCCACGATGGATGGTTGCTTATAAATTCCCTGCTGTCGAAAAGGTGACCAAAATCAAAGCGATAACCTTGCAAGTTGGACGCACGGGTGTAGTTACTCCAGTAGCCGAAGTTGAGGCTGTAAATGTTGATGGAGCAGTGGTTAATCGTGCGACTCTTCATAATTTTGATGAGATAAAACGAAAAGATTTACGAGTTGGTGATAGTGTGATTATAATCCGTTCAGGCGATGTGATACCAAAAATCACAAAAGTTCTAAAAGATAGAAGAGATGGTAGTGAAATCAAAATTAAAAGAGCTACCAAATGCCCAAATTGTGATAAAGAGTTGCTTGATGAGGGGATTTTATTAAAGTGTCAAAATCTAAATTGTAGTGCAAGGGTGATTAATAATATTAAATATTTTGCATCTAAGGGGTGTATGAATATTGATGGATTAGGTGAATCTATTGTAAAAACTCTTTATGATAATAATATAGTTGTTAAAATATCTGATTTGTATAATATTAATAGAGATGAAGTTCTAAAACTAGAAGGCTTTAAAGATAAAAGAGTTGATAATTTGATTAAATCAATAAAGAGCAGTAAGGGGGTGGAGGCGTGGAGATTTTTGCGTTCTTTTGGTGCAGAACATATTGGAGAGACTGCGAGTAAAAAGATTTGTGATAAATTTGGATTAAACTTTTTTGACATTTCAAAAGATGCTTTATCAGAGATTGATGGAATTGGTGAACAAATAGCAGAATCATTTGTGGAATTTATGAGAGTAAATAGTGATAAAGTACAAGAATTGATGGATATTATAAAACCTATTATCATAGATAAAAAGGAGATAAAAGAGAATCTATTTAGCAATAAAAAAGTGGTCTTAACTGGAACAATGAGCCAAAGCAGAGGTGAGATTAAAAAAATATTAGAGGGACTTGGAGCAACTGTTAGCAGTGCTATATCTAAAAAAACTGATTATTTAATCTATGGCGAAAATGCAGGAACTAAACTTGATAAGGCTAAAGCACTTGATATAAAATGTATAACCGAAAATAAAATGAAAGAATTTTTTGTAGGTGTATAAATAAATATAAGATTAATCTAGGTGGGGTGAGTAAAACCCACCAAAACCTTATATCAAAAAAAGTATTTGGACACGACGGCTTTAGCCTCTCTTTAATTGAGTTTTAGTCACAGCTTTAAATACATTAAATTTCTGAATTATAACGCTCCTCTTGAATAAATATCTCGTCCTTCATTTACACTAAAATTACTTATAGAGGTATTTTCAGACCTTTC
>CAYWFW010000187.1:0-9384 GCA_964457735.1 uncultured Sulfurovum sp.
CTTATATATTCTAATTGTTCTAAATAGTTTATATCTAATAAAAAGTTTTCTATCTCATGAACTTTTAGGAATTTTATATTATATTTTGATTCCAATTTAGAAACTTCTTTATCTGTTCTAAAATCTTTATCAATAAGACAAAAACCATTATTAATTAAATTTGTTTCTGCAAAACATAAAAGAGTGTTAGATGAACCAATCGGTTTTAAGTCAAATTTATTGGCATTTGCACCAAGAATAGTTTTATAAAATACTATATCTAAGCTATTCTTTCCACCTTCACAAAATATAGTTATCCTATCACCTGTAATAATATCTTTTTTAATACCACGATTTACTCTCATTCTTAATCATCTTTTTGAAGTTCAAATAGTTCAGATTCACTAGAGGATTGATATATTTCATTGGAGTGTGTTGCCAAAAATATTTGGGAATTTGGAAAAATTTGATGCAATGAATAGAGAATTATTGATTGCCATTTTGAATGTAAATGTAACTCAGGCTCATCTATAATTAATATAGAATTATTAATGGCTTTGATACAAAGGTATGTAAAAAAAGCTATAACTTCTCGCTCTCCTGAGCTTAATTGATCTAAATCAACAATACTTCCATCCTCATTTTTTATCATCAATCTATAGTCTTTATTATTATCTGTTCTTGATAGTTTCTCTAAAAATTCTTTATTTGGAAAAAATATTTGAAATGATTTTTTTATATTCTCTAAAACTTCTATATTTTCACTACTTAAAGTTTCAACTTTTTTATCTGTTATAAGATTTACAAGATACTGTTTAACAGTACGATAATTATTTTCAAATTGTAAACTTAATGAGGGGAAAGAGTCGTTTTTTCTATATCTTGGATTGATACTTATTTTATATTGCATTTTATCTCTAAATACATTATCTTCAATCCTTTCAATCTCACTCCAATCACCAGCACTTCTAACTGTACTAGGATTTAAAAGTCTATATGATGATAGATATGTAAAAGATTTACGAAATTCTAATGATAACTCTTTATCATCTTTTATATTCCACTTAAGACCATTGATTTGATGATATACCAATATTCCAGTAATAAGATTATTATTATCTTCTAATATAATCTCTATTTTAAACTCATTTTCATTATGATATATCCATTCACTACCTAACGAGATATAATCTATTAAAAATTCTTCTATTCTTTTTAAACTTGTTTTTTGATGATAAGTGGATGCAACAATTAAACAAAGATAAATAGCTTCAAGTATTGTACTTTTTCCAGAACCATTTATACCATAGATAATAATATTATTTAATAATCTATCACTATTTTGATATTTAAATTCTAATTCCAAATTTTTAATTCCCTTGAAATTGGTTATGGTTAAACCTTTTACCTTAAAACTTTTCATCTTTATTTTACCTTTTTTCTATCTCAACTTTGCCATAAAATTATATTTAAGTCTTTTTAAAATAAGTGAGGTTACAGCCTCTATATCTTTGTCTTTTAAAGTTTTTTCTAGTGATTGAATAAAAAATCTAATTGTCATACTCTTTTTATCTTCCAACGATTCATCTTCATAAATATCTACACAATAAAAATCTTTAAGCATATCTATTTGTGACTCTTTTATAAATTTCATCACATCAATTGCTGGGTATTTTTTATCTATTACAATACTTAAATCTTTATAAACACCTTGAAAGTTAGAGATAGGATTTGCATTAATATGTTTTGGAATCACTGCATCAAAATCAATCTGAGCTATAAATGTATCAAAAACTCCATAACTCTCTTTTGCCACTGGATGAAGCTTTGAAAGATAACCAACAACTTTAGAATTAATAATAATATCAGCAGATTGATATGGATGTATTAGTCCATTTTTAACAGTAGATGCAACTAATTCAAAATTACCAATTACTGATGAGACTTTTTCTACAAATGATTCAAAATTAATTTGAGGAGATTTTCCACTATTTACTACACTCTCTTTTTGGCTTTGACCAGAGTATATAAATGATATAACCTCTTTCTCTTCCCGTTTAGTATTAAAGATATTTCCTATCTCAAATAGTGCAATTGATTTTTTACTATAGCTTATATTTCTTTTAACAGAATCCAGCATATTTATCATCATAGTTGTTCTAAGTGCATCAAAATCATCAGCAATTGGATTTGTAACTTCAAGAGACTCTTCAACTCTATCAAATCCATATTTATCTAACTTTTTACTATCCACAAATATATATGATAAATTTTCATAAAAAGATGCCGAGACTGCTCTATTTCTGATTGCTTTTTTGGCTTTATATCTATTAGAAGTATCATTGATTCTAACTTTCTCTTTGAACTCAAGAGTTTTACTAGGGATATTGTCAATACCAATAATTCTTACAATCTCTTCTATTATATCTTGAAGATTTTTAACATCATGTCTAAATAGAGGAATTGTTACAATAAATATCTCATCTTTTCTCTCATCAATCTCAAAACCCAAATCTTTTAAAATTCTAATAGACTCTTTTTTGGTAATATCTTTACCAATAATATTACAAACTGCTATATTATCAACTTCAACAATATCTCTTTTACGATTAGATGTAATATCCAAAGTTCCATTTAAAAATTTAACTTTACCAGCCAAATCTAAAAGTTTTGCAATATATTCAATTCCCAAAGATAGTTCTGGTTCGCTTCCTCTTGATGTATTATAATAAAGCTCATCAGTCTCAAATTTATTTTTTGCAACAGAGTCCAAAATCAAATCAGGATATATATAAGATGCTTCTATCAAAACTTTGCTAGTTGTATCTTCTGCTTTTATACTATCAATTTGTGAAATACCTAAAACTGAAACAGGCTTAGATTTTGATAAAATCTCAACCACTCCATTCTCTCTTGAAGATAGCTCAATATTAACCATACCCTCTTTATCTTTAAACTCTTCACCTTTGTAGCTTCGTAAAATCACACCTGTTGAGTGTGTAGAATATCTTAATAGTTTATCAATATCAGTTTTAGAATCAATTTTAACAATTGCCAACCTTAAATCTATCACAAGAGATGATTTTATATTCTCTATTGTTACAAGAGAATAGCTCAAATCTGCATTTAAAAAATCTTTCATATCAATATTAACAACATCATTAACATGAAGTTCTTCTACATTTGATGGATTAAAAGGTTCTGATACTAATTTTCGCTTAAGAGCTACACTTAAATCTCTTGCTACACCATTAATGCTTAAACAATCTCCACGATTAGCAGTTAGTTCAATCTCAATAATAGTATCAGCAATTTTTTTATATTCATTTAGTTCTTTTCCAATAATAAGCTCACCAATAGAATCATCTAAAATCATAATTCCATCACCAAGATTCGGTAGTCCTAATTCACTTGCCGAACATACCATACCATTACTTTCAACTTCTCTAAGAACAACTGGTTTTATCTCAAAATCTTTAGATAATTTTGTTCCTAAAGTTGCAACTGCTACAAACTCTGCATCCACCACATTAGAAGCACCACATACAATCTGCTGATTCTCACTTAAACCTATATCTATCTGACAAAGACTAAGTTTATCTGCATTTGGATGTTTTTCACAAGATATGATTTTACCAACAACTACCCCTGCTGGAATATTTATATCATTAATACTATCAACCTCTAACCCTATGGAGTTTAAAGCTTTGTATATATCGCTATTTTCCACTCTATCTAAATCTACAAACTCATTTAACCAACTTTTTGTTACTATCATTCAAACTGCTCCAACAAACGAATATCACCCTCAAAAAGAGTTCTTAAATCAGGGATTCTATGCAACAACATAGCAAATCTCTCTATACCTAAACCAAACGCATAACCACTAACATTCTCATATCCAACAGCTTTAAATACATTTTCATCCACAATTCCACATCCTAGAACCTCTAGCCAACCTGTGTGAGAACAGATTCTACAACCCTCTCCTTCACAAAAGATACAAGATATATCAACCTCAGAAGATGGCTCAGTAAAAGGGAAAAAGCTAGGTCTAAATCTAACTTCAACATCACCAAACATATATTGTAAGAAGTCTGTTAAAATTGATTTAAGATTTGCAAAACTTACAACACCCTCTTTATCAACCACAAGACCTTCAATTTGGTGAAACATTGGAGTATGAGTTACATCATAATCTCTTCTAATACACTTCCTGGGGCAATCATTCTAATTGGAGGAGTCTCTTTTAACATTGTTCTGATTTGAACGGGAGAAGTATGCGTTCTAAGGAGCTTTCCATCATTACAAAAGAATGTATCTTGCATATCTCTTGCTGGGTGATGAGTAGGAAGATTTAATGCTTCAAAATTATGAAAATCATCCTCTATCATTGGTCCACTATGAACTGCAAAATTCATCGCCACAAAATAATCTATAATCTAATCCATAGTTTCTGTTACAGGATGTAATGCACCCTTATTTGAGATATTTGAATAAAGTGAAACATCAATCTTTTCACTAAGTAATAATGCCTCAATTGCCTTAGCTTTCAAAGTCTCATAATGTTTATCAAAACTTTCTTGAAGTGATGCTTTTTGTTTATTTAAATTCTCTGCAAACGCTTTTTTTTCTGGTCCTGGTATATCTTTGAGCTTGATAAACTCTTTTGATAATAAACCTTTTTTACCAAAAAGCTCTACTCTAACCTTTTCAAGTGCTTCAAGAGTGGTAGCTTCTAATATATAATTTTCTAAATTTTCCAAAATAACCTCTTGCTATATTTATTAATTTATGTGATTTTATCTAAATATTGCTAATAGATTGGTTTGATATGTTGGCTTAGTTTGATGGATAGCTTTAGATATTTAAAATATAGTTTTAAAAAGCTAAAATAAATGATAAATAAAACAACTTATTGCATTATTTTAAATTTATACTTTGTGAAAAAAACATATTAACAACATCTCTCATCTTATCAGGACTAATAATTGTATTAACTTCATTTCTAAATGCTGAAGCTTCTGAATATCCACCTTTTGAGTATGTATGAAGATGTTTACGAAATAGTATTGCACCATAATCTCCATAAAATTCTATCATTTGATTAAAATGTTCAAGCACAACCTCTTTGATAAGGGTATTGCTTACATTATCAACACCCTCTTTCATCTGATGAAAAATCCATGGTTTTCCAATTGCACCCCGTCCAATCATTAATCCATCAGCTTGTGTATATTCTTGAACCCATTTTGCTTTTTTTGGCGTATCAATATCACCATTTGCAATCACAGGGATATTAATATGCTCTTTAATCTCTTTAATTGCCTCATAATCAACTTCTGATTTAAACTTTCCAGCACGAGTTCGTCCATGAACAGCAATAAAATCTGCTCCACTATCTTCGCATAATTTAGCTATCTCAAGATGGTTTTTCTTTTCGAATCCCAAACGAATCTTAACAGAAGTCAAAGGTTTATTTGAATATCGTTTAATTGTCTCTATACTTTTTGCCATTTTTGGTAGGTCTGTTAATAATGCACTTCCAGAAAGATTATTAACAACTTTTGGCACAGGACATCCACAATTTAAATCAATTATATCTATACCATCTTGGTCATTTAAAATCTCAACAGCTCTTTTTATAATATCTTGTTGTGAACCTGAAAGTTGAATAGAATAAGGGGTTTCTAGTGGACTCTTTTCTAACATTTTTAGAGTTTTTTTGCTATGATAAGCTAAAGCATTTGAGCTAATCATCTCACTAACAGTTAAATCTACCCCAAATTTTTTAACAACTGAACGAAAGGGAAGGTCTGTAAACCCCGCAAGAGGGGCTAGAGCATAGATAGGTTTAGAAAAATTAATGAGCATTACAAACTGTTTGCTTATCAATAAAGTCTTCTAACTTAAAGTGATAATTGCTATTTCTTAATGCCAATAAAGCTCTATATCTTTTAAACTCATCATCTCTTTGTTCTTCAAGAAATTCTTCAATATATTCTATTCTTTCATAGTCAAATAAAATACATAAATATGCATTTTCTGCTTTTTCTGTATTTTTTCTATATTTATTAAATAATCCAATATTATCTGTTGGTGTAAATTTATTTAAAGTTGTTAGAGATAATCTCATATAATCTTCACATTCAAATTTAAATGCTGCAACAAATTTATCTAATATATCTTTTTCAAAATTCATTTTTTCTCCAGAATCAACACGGTCAAGCATTAAATAAAAATCTTTAATTGTTAAAAGTTTAACATATTTTAATGCGTCAGAAAACGAAGCTGTTTTTATAAAAAGAGAGACTGCCTCTGATACTACTTTATCTGAATGAACCTCTTTTGAACGTAAAATCTCTTCTATATATTCAGGAGATACTTTTAATCTATTGATATTATTTTGAACCACAAGAGGGTTGTCATTTGATAAAATTTTCTTTAACTTTTTTTCTTTTAAGTCAATATATTTACCTAAATTAATATCTTTTACAATATCCAAAACACCTACAAATTTATCATCAAGTCCCTCTGCTGAACCATTAACCTCTATATTAGATATATTTAAAATAGATGCACATTTTTTCATATCATTTTTAAGATATTTCTTTTTTTTAGGCTCTTTTAAAATAGACCAATATAAAGCATCTTTTAAAGTATCTGTATCTTTTGTCCATCTTTTTAGCTTAAGATGATTTTTAAAACCATAATACATCATATGAAATACTGAACTAACCAATAAAATAAACATAGGAATAGTTATCCATACAGCTATTGGAAAGTTAAAAGATTGACCATATATTGTAGTTTGATAATCAGCAGGGCTAATTGTTGAATATACAAAACCACCAACAATAGCAATTAGAGTTAAAGAAGCGATGATATAAAGCGTTATTCTCATTTGATATCCTTTAAAATTTTTTCATTTATCTTACGACATGTTATGCAAAACCGTGCAAAATTTTTGACCTGTAATCTATCTGTATCAATTAATTCTTCACACATCTCACATATACCATAAGTGTTCTCTTTTATTTTATCTAAAGAAAGTTCAATTTCACTTAGTTCTTGAAATTGTTGTTCTAGTATTGCACTATCAACACAAGTTTCTACAGATACAGATGCATAATCACCCTCATCATTTAAGTCTGAACTTCGTATATCTATAATCTCTTTTTCTGTCTCTGCAAGATTTTGCATAATCTTCTTTCTACGAAGAATCAATTTATTTTTAAACTCTCGTAGATTCTCTTTTGTTAGCATACTATAACTCCTTAATATATTTTATTTATGATATGGATGATTATTTATAATAGTTAGTCCTCTAAATATCTGTTCCATCAATACAACTTTAATTAGCTTGTGTGAAAGCGTAATTTTACCCATAGATATTTGACTATTGCATCTATTTATAAACTTTTTTTCAAAACCATAAGCACCACCTATAAAAAAATTAATAGTAGATTTATCTCTAAGCAAATCTGCAAATTGATAACTATCCACCTCTTTACTTGAAGGGTCTAATGCGATATTATATCCACTATTAAGATATTTACCCAACGCAATCGAATAGCTCTCTTGTGATTTAAGTGAAGATATATCCTGTGCTTTTGATATATCCTTGTTAAAAACCTCAATAATATTTAATTCAACAAACGTTTTACTTATCTTTTTGTAATGTTCAATCAAAGGGGTATATAGAGATTCTTTTGATTTTTTATCTACTATAATAATATTTATTTTCATAACTTGTATTATAAAAAGATAATATAAAAATATGTTTAATTCTACCAAATTTTATATTATTGTTAATCACTTTTTGTTAAAATATCATAAACTTTAACAATAAGGAACAAAATGGTTAAAAAAATAGTTATTTTAATAATGATTATATTAGTTCTCGCAATAGGGGGAATATTCTTTATGAACTCAGAAGATACATATGATGAATCAAAATATTCGTTAAAATTAACAGATGGATTTAATAGAGGCTCTATGATGACATTTAATCTCTTAGACCAATTTGACAAAGATGTTTCATTAGATAGCAGTACTCAAAAATTAATTGTAGTATTTTCAAAAGAGATGGGTCATATTGCAAATAATTTTATTAGCACTCAACCAAAAAAGTTTTTAGAATCAAAAAGAGCTATGCTTGTGGCAGATATTAGTAAAATGCCTGTTGTAATCAGAAATACATTTGCTTTACCATCATTAAGAAAAAGTGAATATCCAACAACTTTAATTTATGATTCAAAAATATCAGATGTTTTAAAAAATGGTAAATTAGGTGATAAAATATCTTTTATAACCTTAGAAAATAATAGAATTAAAAGTATAAGTTATGGTTTAACTGCTAAAGATATAGAGAGCTTTTTAAAATAAATTATTAATATATAATAGGGCAATTTATTATAATTGCCCTTTATAATAGATTAACAATTACCTGAAATAATAAAATTTACAACTTTTTCAACATAAGCATTATGCTTATTTTCTTTTGAATAAACAATATATAATTTTCTTTTCATTGTATATCCTCTGATTTTTGATTCAAAAAGTTCACCCTTTCTAACCTCATCAGATATGGCATGTTTTGATATAATAGAAACTACAGGGGACAATGCACTATTTTTTTTACTTCTTTTTATAGTTTGAAGTACTGATGTTGTATTGCTAACTTCACTTAATACATTAAAACTTTTACAAGAAACACCAAGTTCTTCAAATACTTCTGAAATTATTTTTCTAGTATGAGAACCCTCTTCTCTACATATCCATCTAAAATTATATAACTCTTCTGTACTTAAAACTTTTGGGATATGCGAATTAGAAAATAATACAAGTTCATCCTCTATCCACTCTCTATATACTAAGGAATCATCCATAATTGGAGATTCTATAAGACCTAAATCTAATTTTCTATCTTTGAGATTTTGAACAATAACATCACTAACTTGAACACTAAGATTAATATCATTTCCTATTGTTTCACTTATTGTATTTAAACAATCTCCTGGAACAATATAATTTCCAATAGTAAAAGAAGCACCTAATCTAAAAGTAATCTCTTTATTCATAATTTTTAATATATCTTTTTCTGCTTCATGAATACTTTTTTCTATTGCAACAGCTACCTTATAAAGAGCATCCCCCTCGCTAGTTAGTTTTATTCCATTTTTTTTTCTTTCTATAATTTTTGCATCTAAATATTTCTCTATATATTTAATCTGTTGAGTCACTGCTGGTTGTGATATACCAAGTTTTGCAGAAGCTCTTGAAAAGCTTCTTTCTCTTGCAACAGTTAAAAATGTTTCTAATTTAACAAAATCTTTTAACATAAGAATCCTTTATTTTGATAGATATGTTCTATCTATAATGGTTATTATATCAAATTATAAT
>CAYWFW010000188.1:0-6960 GCA_964457735.1 uncultured Sulfurovum sp.
TTTAAAAACAAAAGACCAAAATATAAAATATAAAATCTATCATAATCTTGGAAATATTCAAATAAAACTTGGATATTATGAAAAAGCTAAAAATTTTTATATAAAAGCTTTACAATTAAAATATGATTCAGATACTATTTATAATTTAGAACTTACAATGTGGCTAAAAAATAAATATAACTCTAAAATTGGTGCAACTAACCCAAATGCACTTACCCCTTCTGATAATCCACAATCTGATAGTAAGACTAAAGATAGTGATAAAAAAACAGATAATAATAGCAATGGAGGTGGTGGAAAATCTAAAACAAAAATTAGCAAGATAGATGCTAAAACTACCCAAAAGTTATCTAAAAGAGTCTTAAGCTCTAAGGCTTATGATTTGATAAATAAAGGATATATCTATGAAAAAACTCCATGGTAATAATTCGTTACTTTAATAGAATTTAAAGCCACAAAAGCTATAAAATTTGTACCATTTGGTATTTCCAAAATTAAAATTATCTAGGCAAATAAAAAAAGTAGAAACTTAACACACAGTACTTGGATTAGAGGTATAAAATAGATATTTATATTTTAAAAAGTAGTGAATTGTCACCTGACCCTAAGAGTTTAAATCAAATAAAAAGTAGGTACTATATAATAAATTGCCATTTTATTACCATTATTAATGTGAGCTACTGCTTTATATAAATTTAAAAATGCTAATTATAGTAACATTAGCTAGACCGATTCTCTTATATATTGTATATTAATCAAATTCACTATTAACACAAGATATAATCATAGCAAATTACACCAAAAGGACAAGGATAGATATGGATGTTCAAATACACAATTATGATGTAGTTATTGTTGGTGCTGGATTAGCTGGATTGGCCGCGGCCAAAGAGCTTACTACAGCAGGTAAAAAAACAGCAGTAATTACAAAACTTCACCCACTAAGAAGTCACTCAGGTGCAGCTCAAGGTGGTATAAACGCAGCATTAGGTGCAGATGATAGTACAGAGTTACATGAATTTGATACAGTTAAGGGTGGCGATTATTTAGCTGATCAAGATTGTGTAGAGTTTATGTGTTCAAGAGCTCCTCAAACTATTAGATGGGCAGAAAAAATGGGTGCTGTATTCTCAAGAGATGAAAAAGGCGATATTGCAATACGACCTTTTGGTGGTCAGAGTAAGCCTCGTGCTTGTTATGCAAAAGATAGAACAGGTCTTACATTACTTCAAACAGTATATGAACAAGCTCACCGTGCTGGTGTAGAAGTTTTTGATGAGTATTATGTAGCAGATATTTTATATAAAGATGGAAAAGTATCTGGAATTTCTGGATATAATATTCGTGATTCAAAACCTGTAATATTTAATGCAAAAGCGACAATGTTTGCAACTGGTGGATATGGAAGAGCTTATAAAATCAACTCTAATGCTCATGCTAATACTGGTGATGCACTTTCAATTGTTGCAAGACATGGATTACCACTAGAAGATATGGAGTTTGTTCAGTTTCATCCAAGTGGATTAGGTGGAAGTGGAGTTTTAATATCTGAAGCAGCAAGAGGTGAAGGTGGAAGACTATTTAACTCAGAAGGTGAAAGATTTATGAGTAAATATGCACCAAATGCAATGGAACTTGCATCTCGTGATGTTGTAAGTCGTGCTATCACTCAAGAGATTTTAGAAGGTCGTGGAGTTGGTGAAAATAAAGATTCTGTTTATATTGATTTAACTCACCTTGACCCAAATATTATTATGACAAAATTACCAGAACTTAGAGAGTTAGCAATAGCATTTTTAGGTCAAGATATGTTAAAAGAGCCAATTGAGATTGCGGCAACTGCACACTATTCAATGGGTGGTATTCCAGTTGATAGAGATTGTCATGTTAGAAAATCTCCAACAGAGCTTGTGGATGGTTTTTATGCTGCTGGTGAGTGTAGTTGTGTATCTGTTCATGGAGCAAATAGACTTGGTGCTAACTCAGTTTTAGAAGCACTTTTATTTGGAAGACATGCAGGTGAGACTATTGTTAAAGATTTAGATGATGGGAAATTATCATTAAGAAAAGCTACAACTTCTGATGCTGATAAAATGTTAGAAGAGTTTAATAGAGTTAAAACTAGTAATGGAAAAGAGAGAGTTCCTGAACTAAGAGAAGAACTTCAAAATAGTATGACAGAAAATGCTGGTGTATTTAGAGTTGAAGAGACCCTATTAAAGCAAAGAGATATTTTAAATGATATTTTGGCAAGATTTGACAATATTAGAATTGATGATAAATCAAATCTATTTAACACAGATTTACAAGAAGCGATAGAACTAGGTCATATGATTGAATTTTCAAGATTTATTGTTGAGGGTGCAATTGCAAGAAAAGAGAGTCGTGGTGCTCATTATAGAGAGGATTATCCTACTCGTGATGATGAGAACTTTATGCAACATACTTATCTTACTCTAAAAGAAGATAATTCAATTGCAATTGAGTATGCTCCTGTTGTTCAAGGTAAATTTGAACCAATAGAACGAACTTACTAAGAAGGAGAGATAGATGAGTCGTACAAAAAAACTAACGCTAAAACTGTTTAGATTTAATGCGGAGACAGATTATCTTCCATATTATAAAACTGTAGAGATGCAAGTGAGTGACCATGAGCTTGTTTTAGATTTGCTTAACCGTGTCAAATGGGAACATGATGGTTCTTTTTCTTACAGAAGGTCTTGCCGACATGGTATTTGTGGAGCTTGTGCTGTTAAGGTAAATGGTAAATCTGTATTAGCTTGTAAAGAGAATGCTTTATCAGTTTCTGATATTTTTGGTGATGAGCTTGTTATTGAACCACAAAGTAAAAAAAGAGCTGTAAAAGATTTAATTATTGATAAAGCTGATTTTTGGGATAAGCATGAAGCTGTTAAGCCATGGGTTGAAACAGAGATAGAAGAACATCCAGAACATGAAAATAAAATTACTCAAGAAGAGGTTAATTCTATTTTAGATGCTGATTACTGTATTCAGTGTGGTGCTTGTCATTATGCTTGTCCTGTGGTAGAAGTAAACGAAGATTTCTTTGGTCCTGCTGCATTTGTTGCTGCTTATAGATTTAGTGCAGATAGCAGAGATGAAGCTACTATTGAAAGATTAGAAAGTACATCTGAGATGGGTCAAGGTGTTTGGGATTGTGTAAAATGTTTTGAATGTGCTGAAGCATGTCCAAAAGATATAAATCCAATTGAAAAAATTACTAAACTTCACAATATGCAGTTTGAACAAAAAGTGGCAAAAAGTAATATTGCAACTCGTCATGCAGAAGGTTTTGTTAGAAGTATTAAGAAAAATGGGTTCTTAGATGAGGCTGATATTGTTGTATATTCTGAAGGATATTTAGGGATGTATAAACATGTTAAAACAGCTATTAAAATGATGAAATCAGGTAAAATCCATTGGCAAGATGGAGTTCCATTTATTGATTCTATGCCAAAAATTAAAAATTTAGATGAGGTTCAAAAACTAATTGAAATCTCGCAAACAAATAAGTTATAAGGAGAATAGATGAGTCAATTACACTATGCACTATATACAGGGTGTACAGCAAAACAATCTACACCCGAGTTGCTTTCATCTACTCTTGCAGTAGCTGAAAAGTTAGGAATCAAAATTACGATTTTAGAGGAAGCTAGTTGTTGTGGTGCAAGTCACCTTCAAGATTTTGATGAGTTTTTAGCTCATGTTTTAAATGCTAGAAATATATGTTATGCAGAAAAATTAGGTTTAACAATGATTACAATTTGTAATACTTGTCAGTTAAACTCAGCAATGACAAAACATGCTCTTGATAGTAATCCAGAGCTAAAAGCTAGAGTTAATGAAAAACTAGCAGAAGTTGGATTAGAATATAAAGGAACAAGCGAGATTAAACACTTTCTATATACTTTGATTGACGAATATGGATTAGATAACATTAAAGATAAAGTTACTGTTCCATTAAGTCATCTTAATATTGCACCATTTTATGGTTGTCATAATATCAGACCATCAGAACTTCATGCTGGAAATAAAGAAAATCCATATAATCCAACATCTCTTGATCAACTTATTGATGCTCTTGAGGGTAATCCTGTTGATTATTCTAGTAAAAATAAATGTTGTGGTTTTCATGTTGAGCTTCAGGCAAATCATACAAGTGAAGTTTTGGCAGGAAATGCGTTAGTTGATGCTATTGATAATAATGCTGATATTGTTGTAACCCCTTGTCCTTTATGTCATTTAAAAATGGATACTTATCAAGATGATATGGGTAAAGTTATTGGTAGAGATATAGAACTTCCTGTTATACATATGCCTCAGATGATTGCTCTTGCTCTTGGATGTAGCGAAGCAGAGATTGGTCTTAAATACCATATATCTAAAGCAACCCATTTAAATCAGAAAGATTAGAGTTCTTTCAAGACTCGGGACTGGTGCTTTAGCTCCAGCTTTTAGTGAGGCTGAAGCCATCACTTCCGATGAGTTTTACAAGAAGTCTATTAAAATTAATAGGCAATATAATGGTGGGAGAATCCCACCAAAATTTTAAAAAGACAATCAAATGAAATTATTATTAGTGATTACAGGAGCAAGTGGAATTAACCTTGCCAAAAAATTTATAGAATATCTACCATCTTATATTGAACTTCATCTTGTTGTTTCTAATAATGCTTTGACTGTAGAGTCTTTTGAAGACAAATCTATTCAAAATAATTTAAAACTATATGATAATAGTGATATAAGTGCATCGGTATCATCAGGTTCATTTAGAGTTGATGCCACGGCTATTATCCCATGTAGTATGAATACTTTGGCAAAAATTGCTTGTGGAATTAGTGATAATTTAAGCTCAAGAGTTGGAGCAGTTGCACTTAAAGAGCAAACAAAATTTTTAATAGCCCCACGAGAGATGCCATTTTCGGCAATCGCCCTAGAAAATATGCTTAAACTCTCAAGATTAGGTGTGATAATATCTCCACCAATGTTAGGTTATTATTCTGATAGTGATAATTTAGAAGATATGGAGAAATTTATTATCGGTAAATGGTATGATTCTTTGGGTATTAAAAATAATTTATATAAAAGATGGGAAAAAGAGTATAATGAATGAAAATAAAACTATAAAAAGAGCAATCTATCCTGGAACATTTGACCCAATTACAAATGGTCATTTGGATATTATAAAAAGAGCTTGTAAAATGTTTGATGAGATTATTGTAGCAGTTGCAACGAGTGAATCTAAAAAACCAAAATTTGATTTAGAACGAAGAATTGAGATGCTTAAAGCTGTTACTTCAGATTTTCCGAAAATAAGAGTTATATCGTTTTCATCTTTATTGGTTGATTTATCAGATAAACTTGATTCAAATATTATTATTCGTGGTCTTAGAGCTGTTAGTGATTTTGAATATGAACTTCAAATGGGATATGCAAATGCTTCATTAAAAAAAGAGCTTGAAACAATATATCTTATGCCAAGTTTAGAACATGCTTTTGTTAGCTCATCTGTGGTTCGCTCAATCTTACATTTTGATGGAAAGATAGACCATTTAGTCCCTTTTGAGGCACATCAACTTATAAAGAGTTATAAGTAATGTATATATTATTTGAAGGGATTGATACTTGTGGAAAGACAACTCAAATTGAACTTTTAAAACAAGAGTTTAAAGAAATAATTTTTACAAAAGAACCAGGGGCAACGGAGTTTGGAATCAAAGCAAGAGAGATTTTACTTTCAGGTTCAATCCAATCTAAAAAAGCTGAACTTTTACTATTTTTAAGCGATAGAGCAGAACATTATGAAGAGATTATAAAACCTAATCTTAATAAAACTATAATATCTGATAGAGGATTTATATCTGGAATCAGCTATGCTTTGGCAAATGAAGACTTTGATTTTGATACACTTTTGAAATTAAATAGATTTTCGCTAGAAGATACAATGCCTGATAAAGTTATTCTATTTAAAACAAATATGCAAACACTTCAACAACGGATGGGTGAAAAAACTCTTGATGGCATTGAACTTAGAGGATTAGAATATCTTTTGAGCGTTCAAGATTATATGATTAGCAGTATAGAAAAAATTGAACTTAATCATATTGTTATAGATGCAAGTGATAGTGTAGAGAATATTTATAATAGAATTAGAGATTATATCTTAGAATAAAGGCAAATAAAGTGCAAATTAAAAAATTAAAACTAGAAAACTTTAGAGGTATTAAAGAGCAAAATATAGAACTTTTACCTAATATAAATGTTTTTGTTGGTATTAATGGAGCAGGTAAATCTACTATTTTAGATGCTATTGCTATATCTCTATCTTGGCTTGTTAAGGGGATTGAAAAGATAGAAAAACAGGGTGAAAATATACCTTATGATAGTATTAAAAATAGTACAAATTATGCTTCTATTGGATTAAGTATCTCACAAAACAGCAAAATATATAAATGGGAAAATATTGAATTTCAAAGAGGTTATCCTGCTGATAAGTCTTCAAATCTACTTCAACTAAATCAATTAGTTTTTGAGTGTCAAAAGAATTATAAATATAAAAAGCAACTTCCTATGATAGCTTATTATCCTATTAATAGAGTTGCAAAAGGTATTGTAGATATAAGAGGTAGTGAGAGTATATCTCAACTAGATGTTTATGATAATGCTTTAGGGACAAAAGCAAACTTTCAATCTTTTTTTGAGTGGTTTAGATTGCAAGATGATATCGTTAATGAGCAATATACTTATGATAATAGAGATAATTATAAAAAAGAGTTAAATCTCATTGCTCAAACTATAGAAAAATTTATCCCTGAATATAAAAACTTAAGAGTAACAAGAATTCCAACCCCTCGTATGTTAATAGAGAAAAATGGAGAAACATTAAATCTAAATCAACTATCAGATGGTGAAAAAAATATGATAGCAATGGTAGGAGAT
>CAYWFW010000189.1:0-3573 GCA_964457735.1 uncultured Sulfurovum sp.
TTATTAGGCAAGTGGTCTTATGTCACAGGTTCATTAGCATTGAAGATTGAGATAAGATTAGTGACAAGATGTGCTCACTTGTTCTTGTCTCCTTGCTCCTTTCGCACAGTTCTACTAACTTTTATAATTTTTATAATAATTTTTGTTTTTCTTAAGGTTGACACAAAAAGACAGCCGTATTGGCTATGTGGCGCACCAAGACAGTGCATTGTACAAATTAATAATATATAAATCTATCTGTATAAAAAATAATATGAATTAATATTACTTCTTTTAAGTTAAGACTTGTTAAAATAAGATATTAATTAAAAGGAGAAAATTATGAAAAAAATTATGCTATCAATTATATCTATAATTGCTGTAACTAGTTTCAGTTTTGCTGGTGGAGATATAGAACCAGCAGTGGAATCAACTCTAAATATTCCATCAGAAGAAGTAACAAAATCGTTTACTTCACCTCTTGCATATAATAGAGCTTTATATATGGGTTTATCTTACAGTTATGCTACAGAATCTCAAAGAGAGAATTATGTTCCAAATGATTTGCTATTAGCTTCGGATGATACAAGTTGGGACTTTTCAGGAATGGCACAACTGGGTTATATAATTAATCAAAATTTTGCTGTGGAGAGTAGATTTACTGCCTCTTTAGATGATGCAAAATATGATGCAACAGATATATCTGCTTATGATTTAACAAATATGGCATTATATGCAAAAGCTATGTATCCTGTGGCTGAGGTTTTATCTGTTTATGCACTTTTAGGTTATGGACAAACTACAGTTGATGGTAAAAAAGAATACAAATCTGATGGTTTACAATGGGGAGTTGGGGCATCTTATAGTCTTAACAATAAAGTCTCTTTTTTTGCAGATTATACAAAGTTAGCACTTGAAGATAGTTACGAACAAGATGGTGTTGATATCACAACTAATGACAAACTTGATATTGGAAGTGTAAATATAGGAGCTAATTATAGTTTTTAAGCGATATTAAGCCTTTTGGCTTAATATTATCTGTGCTGTATTAATGGTTTTTTTACTTTATTATTATATAATAAAAAAAATCAAAAATCAGGACTACAATAAATGCCTCTTCGTCTTATTAATATATTATTATTTATAGTTATCTTTCAATCATTTGCAACTGCTCAGGCGTTATCTTCTTCAAAGATAGCTAATAATATTCAAGAATATATATCTTCTCATATAGATAAAAAAAATCAAGATATAGCTTCATATATCTACTCTAAGAGAGATTTCACTCCAATATGGATAAATTCAAATATAAAAATGGCTCAAATTACAAATTTATTAAAAAATATTCGATACAACTATAAAAATAAACCATTTGATAGATATGATATTGTACGATACTTATATATTTTAGATAATGAAAATATCAATAATAATCTAAAAGTAAAAATATATGCTCTATTAGATTTAAAAATTACAAATTCTGTTATATCTCTTGTTAGATTTGTTTCAAAAGGTGATGTGGATTGGCAACTAGTTAGAAAAAAGCTTACATCACTAAAAGAGGAGCATGATATTAATGCTGTTTGGGAGATTAAAGAGAAAACTATGCCAAGCAAAGAGTCTATATCTCGTGCAATAAATAATAATTTACAATCTTATCTTGAATCATTAATACCTTTAAAAGATAGATATACAAATCTTATTAAACTTTTAAAAGAATACAATAATAAAGAATATAAAAAAGTTTCTTACGGTTCAAAATTAAAACTTGGTATGAGAGATGGACGAATCTACAAGATTAAAAAGATTCTTAAAAGTATAGGAGATTTAGATTCAAAAGCACCAATGGGAAATAGTTTTGACCAACAACTTAAAGATGCAGTTATCTCATATCAAAAAAGATATAATCTAAAAAGTGATGGAGTGATAGATAGAACAACCACATATTATCTAAATCAACCAATGGATAAACACACAAAAGCTATTATTGTAAATCTTGATAAAACTAAAATATATCCAAGAAGATTTGAAAATGAATATGTAGAGGTAAATCTTCCTGATTTTCAACTAAGACACTATAAAAATAGAAAAATAGTATTCCAAATGCCTGTTGTAATAGGTAAAATTTCCAGACCAACTCCTATATTCGATGATAAAATTAAATATATGGTTCTAAATCCAACATGGACAATTCCAGATAACCTTATTAAACGAGATTTAATCTATATGTTAAAAATAAATCCAAACTATCTTGAAGAGCATAATATATATGTAAATGGTACATTTGGAGCAAAAAAGCTTAATATGGAAAAATTATTTACTTATCAAAATAGTAGTAAAAGAGTCCCTTATTCATTTGTTCAACATGCAGGAGATAGCAATGCTCTTGGGAGAATTAAATTTATGTTTCCTAATAAATATGATGTATATATTCACGATACAGATAATAAATCTCTCTTAGATAGAAGATATAAAATTTATAGCTCTGGATGTATGAGGGTAAAAAATCCATTTGGACTTATGAAAACTTTGATGAATGGATATAGTCAAAATAAAATTGATAAAATAATAGCAACAAATAAACCAACCACAGTGAGTCTAAAAAAGAGTGTCCCTGTTCATATGATATATTTTACTGTATATTCTGAAAATGGTAAAGCTTACTTTAAAAATGATATTTATATGTATGATAAAATTATAGAAGAATCAACAGAGGGTAATAGAAAAGATTATTTTACTATGCCAAAAACCAGACTAATTAGAGTTGATAATAATGGACGAAGATCAAAATATAATCCAGAAGAGAAAAATAAAGATGGACATTAAGCCTATCTTTCTCTTTTATAAAAATAGTTTGTTGCCTTTACAAAACCATCTACACTTCCACAATCAAACCTTTTTCCTCTAAATTTATATGCCAAAACCATCCCTTTTTTTGCTTGTGTTAATAGAGCATCTGTAATTTGAATCTCTCCACCTCTTCCTGCTTTTGTTTGCTTGATAATATCAAAAATATCAGGAGTAAGGATATATCTACCAATAATTGCCAAATTTGATGGAGCATCTTTTGGCTTTGGTTTTTCAATCATATCTCTAATAATATAAAGTCCATCCTCTATCTCATTTCCTACAATAATTCCATATTTATCACTATTACTTTTATCAATCTCTTCAATAGCAACAATACTACATTGATATTTTTGATACACCTTTATCATCTGAGATAAAACACTTTCACCATCAAAATTATCACATAAATCATCTGCTAAAACTACGGCAAAAGGGTTATCGCCAATCAAAGTTTCACCAGATAAGATAGCATCACCAAGACCTTTCATCTTTATCTGTCTGGTATAACTAAATGTACATTTATCAATTAAATCTCTAATCTCATTAAGATAAGGTTCTTTACTCGTATCTTTAATTTGATGCTCTAACTCATAACTAATATCAAAATGGTCCTCAATCGCTCTTTTGCCTCTTCCTGTTACTATTGCCATAGTATCAATTCCAGCACTAAGAGCCTCCTCCACACCATATTGAATTAACGGTTTTGTAAGGATAGGTAACATCTCTTTTGGCATCGCTTTTGTT
>CAYWFW010000190.1:0-10179 GCA_964457735.1 uncultured Sulfurovum sp.
TTATTTAATAAAAAATAATTAAATATAGATATTTAGCTGAATCCTCCTAGATAAAAGCAAAATACTTTAAATTAAAATAACATCATCAATTTAGAAACTCTTTAAGATAAAGATGATAGAATCTGTATTCTATTAATATAGACTTTTAAGGTATTAAATGCAATTAACCACAACAACAAAATATGCTATACAAATTTTAGGATTAATGGCAAAGAACAAATTAACAAGATACTCCTCCAGACAACTTTCTGAAGAATTAAGCATACCATATAAATATTTAACTAAGATTATGACCAAGCTTACCAAGAGCGATATTATATCCTCTACCAAAGGTAAATATGGTGGATTTAATATAATTAAAGAGCTTAAAGATATTAAAATTATTGATATTATTATTGTATTTGATGATATAGATAATAAAAAATGTATTTTGCTTGATATGGCATGTGACCATGAACAAAAGTGTATAGTTCATGACAAATGGGAAAAACCGAGATGTGCAATTGATGATTTTTTTACCAATACAACACTTTTAGAATTAATTAATTCAAAAGAGGTTTAAATGTATAATTTTTTGCCATAGATTATAGTTATCACAATATTAGGGGTTGTGGTATTTTCTGATGCTCTTGCTAACAAGCTTAAAATTTCAGCCGTTTTGAATTTAAAAAACTCTATTAAAATTAAGAAAAGAGAAAATATGTACACCATTTTAGATACTACCATAAATACTTATGAGATAAAACGCTCAAAATTTATTACATACTTAACTCCTATTGAAAACTTTAAAGAGTTGCAAGTAAAATTAAAAAAAGATAATCCAAAATCAAATCATCTTGTTTATAGTATGAGATATCTAAATGAATTTGAACAAATTGTTGAGAATAGTTCAGATGATGCAGAGCCAAAAGGTTCTGCTGGTGTGCCATCTTTAAATGTTTTGAGAGGAAATGAACTTATTGAATGTGCTATATTAATAGTACGATATTTTGGTGGAATAAAACTTGGAGTTGGAGGTTTAGCAAGAGCTTATGCAACTGCAACAAAAGAGGTTATAGCAATCTCTGATTTAAAGCTTTATAAAAAAGAGATAGAGTATAAGTTTACTTGTAGTTATAGTAATATTCAAAAAACTCTTTATCATATTAAAAAATTAGAGATTAAAAACTATCAACGAAATTTTGGAATTGATAGTGTAGAGTGGATAGTTAAAGCAAATAAAGACTCTATTGATAAATTGATTGAGAATTTATGATATAATTAGTAAAATTTATTTTAAAGGATTTAATTATGAAGTTTTCAAAATTATTTTTGGCTGTAAGTATAATGATGATGTTATTATCCTCTGTTGAGGCGAGAGGTCATTATGGTGGTGATTATAACATAGGATATGATGATGGTTGTAAAAATGCACAGGGGTATAGAAACAAAGATCAAACATTATATACAAATAGCTATAGATACAGAAATGGTTATAGAGATGGAAGAAGAGAGTGTAGAGTTGTTAAAAAGCACTACTTAAACTCTTATAAAAAAGGTTATAACCATGGATGTAGAACCTCTAAAGGTAAATGGTTAAAAAATAAAAGAGCATATAGAAAGTATTCTCAATATAGAAATGGATGGAAAGATGGACGTAGAGCTTGTAAAAGAAGAACCCCTTCAAGAAACTATAATTATAATTTAGGCTATGATGATGGTTGTAAAACATCTAGTTATGGATATACTAAAGATGAATATAGATATGACCATTACAGAAGCTATAGAAGAGGATTTAGAGCAGGGAAAAGAGCTTGTTACTAAAATATATTTATCTAATTATTTTAACACTTTTTCTTATATCGTGTTCAAATCCAATAAAGAGTTATAACCTAAAAAGTTATAGCTCTAAATCGGCAAAAACCAATCAACAAACAAAAATGAAAAAACTCCCTCCTTTACAGTTAAATACTATCTTTATATATAAAGGCAAGGAGTTTAAATCTAATGGTAGTATGGATTTAGAAGATGCTATCAGAGATGCGTATGATGGAAATAGTAAAGATAGCTATAGATATAGTAAAAATAGAAATTATAAATATGGATGGGATATAACAGAAAGTGGTCATTTATAAATATATTTTACTTAATTCTTACTATTTATATGATATACTAAATTAAAGTATTTAATACTTTAACTTTTTAAAATTAAAGGAAATTTTATGAAATTTACAAAATTATTAATTGCTACAATATCTATTGCATCAATGCTTAGTTTTACTTCTTGTAGTGACTATGAAAGAGGTTTAGTTGCTGGATCGGTAGCTACTGCTGTAATTACAGACTCTGCTCGTGCTGACCACTATTATTATAATGGTTATGATTATGGATATAATAGAAACAGTACTTATAGACTTGGTGTAAGACATGGTTGTAGAACTGCTAATGGTGTATACACAAGAAATAGATATAAGTTTAATAATTATTCTAGTTATAGAGATGGCTGGTATTCAGGACGAAATAACTGTAGATAATATACGGCAAGAAAATAATTTGTAGGGTGGATAAAATCCACCCACCACCATTATATCCCTTATTTATTTTGTAATATTTGTATCTTCTGCAACAACCATCACAAATGAAATATCTTTTATCTCTTTATGAGATTTAATAAAGTTGTTTAAATCTTTTAAGGTAAGAGCTTTAATTTTTTCTAATTCTAACTTATTATAATTACCATCTCTATCATATAAGAAATTTATAAAATCACTATTAATTCTTTGAGAAAGTGTCTCATTTTTAAGTGGTTCGCTTCCTAAAATAAACTTTTTTGCATCTTCTAGCTCTTTTTGTGTCACTCCATTATCTACAAAATTATCAACCACCTCTTGAACAACCTCCTTGGCTTCATTGACACTCTCTAATTTAGTTTGTAAATAACCTCTAAAATAGTTTGAAAACCTATTATTAATAAAATAAGCACCAACAGAATAAGCAAGACCTCTTTTAACTCTAATCTCTTCCATTATTCTACTACCAAACCCACTACCACCAAGTATATGAGAAGCTACTTTTGAGATATATAAGTTTTTATCAGAATATTTTAAATCAAATGGAGCTCCAAAATGTAAATGAGCTTGTTGCGTCTCATCTCTAATAACTTCAATTTTTTTTATATCTTTTGTATCTACCATATCTATCTTTTTTGTAGAAACTTTTGGAAGAGGGCTTAATATCTTTTTTATATATGTTGTAGCCTCGTTAAGTGTTATATCTCCACCAACAACAATAATTGCATTATTATAGCCTAAAGATGAAGTAATAAAATTTTGAATATCTTTAATTTTTGTATTATTTACACTCTCTTTAGTATCTTTAGAACCTTTTTCTAGGACTGTACCTTTAAAAATAATCTCATGAAGTTTTTTAGAAGCTATATAATCAAAATCGCTCTCTTTTCTCACTATATTTGCAATCTTTTGTTTTTTAATTTTCTCTAAGGAGTCTTGTGTATAATTTGGGTCATTTAATAATTGAGATAAAAAATTAATAGCATCTTTAAATTGATCTTTTAATGAACTAACTTCAATATTAAATGTTTCGTACCCACTAGATGCAGAAATTTCAATAGCCTGACCATCAATTTTTGTGGCAAAACCAACACTTCCATCTTTTTTAGTACCTTCATTTAAAAGAGATGATGTAAATTTAGATAAACCAATTTGACTATCATTTAATGACCCACTATTTTTAAAAACAAATCGCATAGAAACAGCTGGGATATATTTGCTGTATTCATAAACCACAGGTACTTGAACACCTTTAATATCTATATATTTAATCTCTGCACCCATTAATAATCCTTGTAATAGTACTAAAATTGTTATAATTTTTTTCATTTAAAATCTCTCTAAAATTGTGTAAGCTGTATCTCTTTTTGCTGGAAATTCATCTAAATCTTTAATAAGTCTAATCATCTCATCTTGATTCATCTCATTTTTTACCCCAGCAGCCGAGACCACATTCTCTTCCATCATTGTTGAACCTAAATCATTTGCACCAAATAAAAGTGCCATTTGACCAATATAACTCCCTTGTGTGACCCAAGAACTTTGAATATTTTTAAAATTATCTAAAAATAATCTTGAGACTGCTAAAAGTCGTAAATAACGATTAGATGATTGCTTAGAAATATCTGGAAATTCAGCTTTTAATGCCGTATTATCACTTTGAAATGACCACATAATATATGCTCTAAATCCACCTGTTTCATCTTGTAAATCTCTAATATCTGACCAATGCTGAACGATATTTCTATCACTCTCAACTGTTCCATACATCATTGTTGCAGTTGATTTAATATCAAGATTATGTGCTTGTCTATGAATATCAAGCCATATATCTTTATCAATCTTTCGTGGAGCAATTATATCTCTAACTTTATCATTCAAAATTTCAGCCCCAGCCCCAGGAATAGAAGCTAGACCTTTTGCTTTAAGTCTTGATAGTGTTTCACTAATAGATATTTGAGATAATCTTGCGATATATTCAATCTCCACAGCAGAAAATCCATGAATTGTGATTGTTGGATATTTTGTATGAATATGCTCAACTAAATCCTCATACCAATCAATTTTAAGCTTTGGATGGACACCACCTTGAAATAATATTTGTGTTCCACCAATATTCAAAAGCTCATCAATTTTTTCATCAATCTCATCAAATGTTAGCACATAAGCATCAGTATCCTTTTCATGACGATAAAATGCACAAAACTTACAATCTACCCAACAAATATTTGTATAGTTTATATTTCTATCAACAACAAATGTTGTAACACCCTTTGGATGAAGCTCTCGCTTTCTCTTTAAAGCCATTTCACCCAACTCTTTTAAATCACCATTTTGTATTAAATCTATAGCTTCATCAATACTCATTCTCATATTTTACTCTTTTTTTTCAATCTTTATTAAGTCCTTACCTTAGGATTAAAATATAAATAACCTCCAAAGGGCAATCACAAGAGATTTTTAATATAATATTTTGGTGGGTTTCACCCACCCTACGGCAAAAAAACCATTGGTATTGCCCTAAAGTTTGGTTTTAGTTTACTTTTATTCCTTAGTTTCTATAGAAACTATCTCTTTCTCATCTTCTTCCTCAATTTCCTCTTCAACCTCTTTGATAGGTTTTCCAATTGCATCAAGAACACCATTTATAAATTTTGGAGATTTATCATCAGCAAGTTTTTTTGCAAGTTCAACAGCTTCATTAATAATAATTGCACGATCAGTTTTAAGAATCAATATCTCAAAAGCACCTAATCTCATAATAGCTTTTTCAACTTTTCCAATATTACCATAATCCCAATCTTTAAGATGTAATTCAATCTCTTTATCTAGCTTTGAGAGGTTTTCTAAAGTACCTTGAAATAAAGAATTAGAGAACTCTTTTTGTTTATTTCTTATTTTACTCTCTTCTAAAATCTCATCAGAAAACTTAGCAATCGCTTCATTTCCTAAATCATAAGCATAAAGCAAACCAACAACAGCAGTTCTTGCCTGATGTCTAGTTGCCATTTTCTAACTCATTATATAAATTTATCATCTCAATTAATCCAACCATAGCTTCTGCACCTTTGTTTCCAGCTTTTGTTCCTGCTCTTTCTATAGCTTGTTCAATGCTATTAACAGTTAAAACACCAAAAGTAACAGCTTTACCATGTTTCATTGTCACACTAGCCACACCTTTAGTTGCTTCTGCTGATACGTAGTCAAAATGTGGAGTTGCCCCACGAATCACAGCACCCAAACAACATACCGCATCATATTTACCACTTGCCAAAGCTTTATCTAATGCAAATGGGATTTCAAAAGCACCTGGAACTAATATCAAATCTAAATTATCTGTATCTCCACCATGTCTAGCATACGCATCTTTTGCACCCTCAACCAATCTATCTGTAATAAAATGGTTAAATCTTGCATTAATAATTGCTACTTTTTTACTATTATCTACGCTTAAATTACCTTCAACTATATTCATATTTATACCTTTAATTTTACATTCTTATTTTTAACAAGATATTATCTCATATTGGCTTTATTTAGCCTTTTTTTAGTTATCACTCATACTATTAATAATCTCTAAAGCTCTCTTTTTTGCCTCTTTGACCTCATCTAAAACCAATGATACTGCTAGTCGTCTTCCTTGATGAGAGTCTGGTTTTCCAAATACTCTTACAAAGCTACTATCTGTAAATGCACTATTTGGAACTTCAATTATTGGATTAGTATTACCATTTTTGGCTTTATATGCTCCACTTGCTCCTGAACCAAAAAATTTAAAATCAAGAGGCAAACCTAAGACAGCTCTAATATGAAGAGCAAATTCACTTTGACTTTGGGTAATTAGTGTTACCATACCTGTATCATGAGGTCGTGGGCTAAGTTCAGAAAAATATACCTCTTCATCTTTTACAAAAAATTCAACTCCATAAATTCCTCTACCACCAAGTCCATCAGTTACTTTTTTTGCTATCTCTTGAGCTTGTTTTAATGAATCATCACTCATCTGTACAGGTTGCCACGAGAGGATATAATCTCCATCCTTTTGAATATGTCCAATTGGTTCACAAAATATTGTCTCATTTTCTGTTCTAACTGTAAGAAGCGTAATCTCATAATCAAATGGGATAAACTCCTCTACAATCAATTCACTACTATCTCCTCTTGCTTCTTTTGCCACATCCCAAGAGTTTTCTAAATCATCTTTAGTTTTTGCAATACTTTGACCATGACCAGAACTACTCATTACAGGTTTAATTACACACGGAAATCCAATTAAATCTCCTGCTTTTTGAAGCTCTTTAAAACTTTTAACAAACTTATATTTGCTTGTTTTTAAATCTAAATCCTCCGAGGCAAAAACTCTAATATTTTTACGATTCATAGTTTTATTTACAGCTTCTGCATTTGGAATCACATGAAATCCTCTAGCTTCTGCTTCAAAAAGAGCATCAATACTAAGAGCCTCAACTTCTGGTAAAATATATGTTGGCTGATACTCTTCTATCACATCCAAAAGAGCATCTTTATCTTGCATATCAACTACAACAGCATAATTTGCCACCAAATGAGCAGGAGCATTTGGATATTTATCCACAGCAATAACCTCTAAACCCAATCTTTGAGCCTCAATCGCCACCTCTTTGCCAAGTTCTCCAGAACCTAGCAACATTATTTTTATTGCATCTTTTTGTAAGGGAGTTGTAAATACCATTTTTATCTAACCTTTTTTTATCTAATTATATCTAAAATAATCAACCACCACCAACAAAGTGTAACAGTTCAATTTTATCATTCTCTTTAATTAAATGAGTATTCCAATCCTCTTTTTTTACAATATCCATATTTACAGCTATTGCCATAACTTTAACTTTAATTCCCAAAACTAATATCAAAGCATCAACTGTTAAATTATCATCTATATCTCTATCTTCACCATTTACTATAATTTTCATTTTATCCCTTGTATTTTGTGATTTTATAAAAATAATAACTTAATAAACCTCTAATGGATTATAAGTTACTGAGACGGCTTCTGAGTAGTTTGGAACATCATCATAAGAAAATATAGAATAATATTTATCTTTATCAAGTGAGCCAAAACTATCATAAGTATATGTATCTTTTCCACCATATATTTTAACTCCATCAGAGAAGTTTACAGGTGGATGAAAGCTATTTCTTACCACATAATAACCTCTTAAATCTTCGCTATCAATCTCATCCCAAGATAGTTTGATTTTTCCATTAGATTTAGAGACTCTAAAGTTTTCAACTTTTTTAAGTGGCTTTCTTCTTTTATTAATATATTTAATCTTTAGTTCTGCATTATCATCCCATTTTAAAATTCTACTTTTAATTTTACTATCAGGAGAAGTTGCTTTAATCAAAAGTTGAAGATTCTTTTTATTTTTATACAGTTCAACCAATTTTAATCGTGAAAGAGTATCAAATTTAAAGTAGTTATACTCTTTTGTACTAAGAGTATTCTCTTCAACTTCATATCCAATATATTCTATTTTATCTCTATTTTTTATATCACTATAAGAGTTTACTTCATCAACTTCAATAAGTTCAACATAATATCTTGTATTTTTTTTATTTTTAAATTTAAACTTATTTTTAATTCTGATAACTGCTTGTGTAATAATTGTAGAGTTATAATCAGAAAGATTATCTAAACTAAATTCCATATATCCATAAACTCTTTTCCCATCTTTATCAAATCCACTCTCTAAAGTATTTTTAATCTCATCTTTAGAGATACTAAGCACTTTATTTGGCTTAATCTTTATATCCATCTCTTGAATAGAATACTTAATATCTAACATTGGTCTATAATGAATTCCTCCACCATATTTACCATATCCAATATCAAATTGCATCATTTGTGAATCTTCACCATCTGGTAATTTTTTTGGACCATCTAATCTAAAGAAAACTTCTCCGTTATTTATCTCATCTTGTAAAAGTGAACATTCATGACTAGAAAATGCCCAGAAATTCCAAATACCTTGTGTTAAGTTTTGAGATTTAATTGCATTACCAATTGTACCTTTTGTTTTTGCATTTTCAATATTATCAAAATCTGTAATCTCTACAAAACTATCTTTTTTTAATAAAGATACATTCCATTCCCCATAACTCTCAATTTTAGCACCAACTCTATTCATTGGATAAAGATACAATCTTGCCTCTTTTATAATCGCATTTTTTGGAATTGTATCTAAAGAGAATCCCATAATACTATTAGCTATCCCTTTTGATTTATTAACTCCAGCAAATAATGAATTTTGCCCAAAGTGAGTTCTATTTTGCTCTTTTGCATTCTCTGCTAAATATCCTGTTGTGCTTTTTCCTGCAAAAATTACTTTATAAAACTCATCATATTCAAGTCCTGTTCTGACCTTTACAATAGGGCTAAAAGGTGATTTATAACCACTTTTCTTACTAACAGCTCTAATTGTATAAAAATATGTTGTTGCACTATTTAATTCTTTATCTATAAAGTAATTATCTCCAACAATTGCAACTTTTGTTCTATCATTACAAGCATCTTTATCATGAATACTTCTATATATCTCAAAATATATATCATCTCTAATCTCATAATCCCAAATAAGTTTTAAAGAATCAGATTCTATATATGCAATTGTAAAATTTTCAACTCGTGAAGGAGCTAAAGAGGAGTAGTTAATAACCTCATTAAAAGCCATTGTAAGTGCTGGAATATTTTCTAATATAGATGAACTCATACTATTCATATAATCAGGAATATTTTTTGTACCAACCTCTACAACTGTTGCAACAATCCCTTTTGAGTAATAATATTCTCTTCCACTTCCTGCAATTAGCCCTGCTGGTGGCTTACCTCTATGAATACCATATCTTCTACCTGTGATTTTATGTATCTCATCGTTCATATTTGCACACAATACATTCATATCCGTACCGTTTAATTCTGCTTCGTGTTTAAATTTATGAGCAGGAAAAAATACATTACCCTGAGAATGATAATCAAAAGAGATTGTAATATTTGGATGATTATCAACAAATATTTTTATAGATTTTGTCTCCTCTTCCGAAAATGGAAATTCACCTCCATAAACATTAGAACCAGTGTTACTCTCTTTTTTAAATCCAATAGAAAAATTACGATTTAAATCAACACCATATGAACCATCATAATTTTTTCTTCTATTTTTACGCCAAAATGAAAAATGTGTTCTTGAGTACTCATAACCATCAGGATTGAGACAAGGAACCATATAGATTGTTGATTGATTAAGACTTTTTTCCAGCACTGGATCAACAAACTGATTTTTTGCAACAAAATCAATAAACTCTAGTGCTAATTCATTTCCAATCCACTCTCTTGCGTGGATACTACCAGTATAAAGCATTGCTGGTTTAGTGTCTGCTAACTCTACATTTTGAGAAATTTTAACTAAAACTATATCTCTATTTTCATAAGTCGTCCCTATCTTGATTACCTCTAAAAGATTTGGATGATTTTTTTGCATATCATATAAAAATTCTAAACTCTCTTGATATGACTTATATTGTTTTTTCATATATTAATATTCTCTTTTTAATTTATTTTTGTAATTATATCATATTTTAAAATTTATAA
>CAYWFW010000191.1:0-14590 GCA_964457735.1 uncultured Sulfurovum sp.
ATACTTGTAATTCAAAGTTGAAAAAAACTGAAAAAATGGATGTGTTACCTCCTAGTGATAAAGATTTTGACTTCCACAAAAAAGTAAAATTTAAACTCCTACTAAGTGATAATTGCAAAAATTTAAATATTCAAGATAAAAATGATATAAAGATAGAATTAAAAGAGAACTACTCTAATGAATATGATAAATATATAGAGGTCTTTAAGCTAAATGAACGATATACAGCTCATAAAGATATAGTTTTTGAGATGATGAAAAATGCAGAACTTTATCCTGATAGTAGATTAAAAGAGTTACAAGATTTGACAGGTATCCCTTATCAACAGATAAAAAAGGATATTTTTAAGTTGTTAGATGATGATATTGATTTATCCAAAGAGCCTTTTAGTAAACTTAAAAAGGATATATCATCTGAATTGGGGTTGATATGAGGTAAATAATTTAATTGGTGGGTTGCACCCACCCTACGACAATAACACAAATTAAACAAATAAAAAGGAAAAAAATGAAAACAAAAAAATTACTAATAGGGGCTTTCTTAAGTCTAACTCTATTAACAAGCTTGAATGCACAAAGTGCTAGAGATATTATGGTAAAAGTGGATGCTAGAGATGATGGCAAGAGTTTAGAGCAAGATATGTATATGATTCTTATCGATAAAAGTGGAAAACAGCGAACAAGAGATATAAAATCATACTCTAAAGATTTTGGAGTAGATACTCATAAGATAATGTTTTTTAAATCTCCTGCTGATGTAAAAAATACATCTTTTTTGACTTTTGATTATGATAAGGCTAGTCGTGATGATGACCAGTGGTTGTATCTTCCAGCACTAAAAAAGGTCAAAAGAATACCATCAGCAGATAAGAGTGGTAGTTTTATGGGGTCTGATTTTTCATATTTTGATATGACTGATAGAGATTTGAGTGATTATAAGTTTAAGCTTATCAAAGAGACTAAGGTAAGAGGGCATGATGCGTGGATGATAGAATCTACTCCTACAAATAAAAAAATTATTAAAGAGTCTGGGTATAAAAAAACTGTGGCAATTGTGCGAAAAGATAATTTTGTGGTAGCTCGTGCTATAAATTACTTAACAAATGGAAAGAAAAAATATCTTGATTTAAAGAAAATTCATAAACAAAATGGTATCTGGGTAATTGATGAGATGAGTATGATTACCAAAAAGGGTAAATCAACACTTCATAAAACCATTTTAAAATTTAAAAATATTAAAGTAAATAAATCTCTTAATGATAATCTATTTACTACAAGACGACTATCTAAAGGGCTATAATGAGACAAAAACTCTATATGGCTCTATTGAGTACAGTTATATTAAATGCTCAAAGTGTAGATGATGATATGAGTGGATTTGGTGATGATGAGCCAATATCAAAGAGTAATGTAACATCAACTATCAACGAGAAAAAGCCTTTTATTAAAGGGCTTACAGGAGAGATTACTCAAAGTTTAGCTTATAGAGTGGATAATAAAACTCCTCATGATGATATTTCATCTTTTAAAAGCTCTCTATTTTTGGATTATGAGCATAAGTTTGATAATGGTATAAGGTTTAAAATTAATGCTAAGGGATATTATGATTTTAATTCATATATTGATAGCTTAGAAGATGAGGTGGAGCTTTATGATGCTTTTATTGAGGGTAAAATTAGTGAAAATTTTGATTATAAGATAGGGCGACAAGTGGTGGTTTGGGGGAGAAGTGATACAATTCGTGTAACTGATGTTCTAAATCCTCTTGATAATAGAACCCCTGCTATGACAGATATTAAAGATTTAAGATTACCTGTAAATATGGCTAAGTTTGACTATTTTATAGGTGATTGGAGAGTGACCCCTATTGCCATTTTGGAACAAAGATTTACCAAAAATCCACCATTTGGAAGTGATTTTAATCCATCTATTCTAAAAGCACCTAATGATAAAGAATATGATGATATTACTTATGCTATGAGTATTACAGGTGAGTTTAGTGGTTGGGATATTAGCTTTTATGGGGCAGATATTCGCAATGATGCACAAACTATAAATCATGATAAAATCAAAATGTTTGGAGGTGCTATAAATATTTTAAAAGGTTCGTGGTTATTTAAAAGTGAAATAGCATATTTTGATGGGCTTAAATATTCTTCAACGGGTGATAAAGAGTTTGAGAGATTAGATATTTTATTGGGGTTAGAGTATAATGGAATTACAGATACAACTATTAGCTATGATATAGTCAAACGGAGTATCAGTGATTATGATAATAGACTACTTGTAGGATTTAATCCAGTTCAAGAAGATACATATCAACATGCTTTTAGAGTAACAAGCGAATTTTTAAATGCTTCACTTAAAGCTAATTATCTTATATCTTTATATGGAGAAAGTGCTGATGAGGGTGGATTTCAAAGATTATGGGGAGAGTATGAGATTAGCGATGGAATTAATGCCTCATTTGGGGTAGTTGATTATATTGGTGGTTCACCTATGTTTGATATGATAGAGGATAATGATAAGATATTTATGGATATAACTTATAGTTTTTAGGAATTGATGCTATAAACTCTATATAAATATAATGGTCGGTTTTATCCACCATTATAAAGCTTAGATTAAAACTTATATACCAATTTGTGTAAAGAATATGGAAAATAGTGCATCACTTGCAATTACAAAGAATATAGAATTAACAACACTAATAGTTGTATACTTTCCTATACTTTCTGTATTTTGAGATATTTGAAAACCTCTAAAACATCCAATCAAAGCTATAATAATTGCAAAAAAGGGTGCTTTAACCAAACCTATCAATAGGTGTTCTATACCCAAAGAGTATTGGAGTCTTGCAATAAATTGTACAAATGTTATCTCTAATTCTGTATATGCAACAATCATTCCACCAAATATTCCCATTATATCGGCAAAGAATATTAATAGAGGCATAGATATAATCAAAGCTATAACTCGTGGTAAAACCAAAAAGTAGTATGGGTCAAAACCCATTGTTTTCATTGCATTAATCTCTTCTGTAATTTTCATTGCTCCAATTTGAGCTGTATATGATGAGCCACTTCTTCCTGCGATTACAATAGCTGTAATCATTGGAGCTAATTCTCTTGTGATAGATATTCCTATCATATCAACAATAAATATATCTCCACCAAATTTTGCCAACTGTACAGCACTTTGATAAGCAATCACAAGTCCCACCAAAAAAGACGTTAAAGCTATAATAAAAATGGCATTTACACCCGATTTTTGAATATAATATACTATCTCTTTAAATCTAATATTAGATGGATGAATAATATAATTTAAAAGAGCCATAGTTGTATATCCTACAAATAGCAAAAATTCATTAAACTCTTTTAGTTTATGGGTACTATCTTTTCCTATTTTATAAAAAATATTTTTGGGTTGTTGTTTTATATATATATCAATTTTAACCAGTTTATACATTCTGATTTGTTTAGTTGTATATCCAATTGGTCTAATTTTATGAGTTTGTTTAAATAATTTATAATATTTTTTAAACAGAAGTACACCTGTGGTATCAAAACTATTAATATCACAAAGATTCCATATGATTTTTTTATCTATCTTTTTGATTTTTTTAGCTATTTTCAGGAGAGATTCTTCTATCTCTTTTGCACTATATATATCCCAATCACCTTGAGACTTTATAGTAATTATATCATCTGCTATATCAACTCTCAATAAGTGCATAAGTTTAATTTAATACAAATCTTGAATCTGCATTTGAAGCATTAACGATTTTTGTTTTTAAATCATATATCATATTATTACCATAAAAGGTATCTCTATCTCTTAATGCTTTGAATTTATCATTAATTTTCAAAATTTCAACTTTTTTATCATAAATAGCTCTATCTGTGTAATACACAAAACCATCACTCTTATAAAATTCTATATTATCATAAAGATACATTGTGTTATCAAAATAAAGTGCTTTTTTTGCTTTTAATAATTTAATATTATTATCTACAAATACCATATCTTCAAGTATAAAACCTTTTTTAGTTTTATACATACTAGTAGCATTTGTGATGCTTTTTACATCTATTGTATCTACTTCAATAAGCTTTACACCAATAAATTCAAACTCTTTTTTTTGTTCTATTTTTACATCTGCCTTAATCTCTTGTTTTTGTAATTGAGTGATTGATGCTATAGTAACAAAAGTAATAATAAAAACTATAAAAATACTATTTATATCTTTTTTTTTCATTTTATCATATCCAATATTTTAGATACTCTTCTTCTAAAGACTCTTTTTTAATAAGATACTCTATCATCTCTCTAACAGCTCCATCACCACCTTTTTTGCTAAGTATCACATCTGCTTCTCTCTCTACATATATACTAGCATCATTTGGAACAAACGATATTTCAACCTCTTTAAGCATTTTATAATCATTTAAATCATCACCAATAGCAGCAACATTTTCCATAGTTAAATCCAACTGTTTTAGTAACTTTTTTAAAGTAATATCTTTATTGCTTACACCTTGATAAAAATACTCAACTCCAAGTTCTATGGCTCTTCTTGCAACAATATCAGAAGTACGCCCCGTAATAATGGCCACGTGATTACCCAACTTTTTCCAACTAACTATTGCTAATCCATCTTTTACACTAAAAGATTTTATCTCATCGCCATTTTGAGTATATGTTATAGTACCATCTGTCATTGTACCATCTACATCCAAAACAATTAATTTTATGCTCATATAACACCTTTTGTACTAGGTATTCCCATATTATTATTGATTGTAATTGCTCTTCTTAATGATACTGCTAAAGCTTTAAATGCACCCTCTATTATATGATGTCTATTTTTGCCACGATTATATATTAGGTGCATTGTTATTGAAGAGTTTAATGTAAATGCACGAAAAAATTCCTCTACCAATTCACAATCAAAATTTCCAACTTTGCCATCAATGGGTAATTCAAAAACTAAGAATGGACGATTTGATATATCTATATCACAGCTAATACTAGCCTCATCCATCACAACAGTTGCATTACCATATCGTTCAATATTCTTGATAGGATAAAGAGATTTATTGATAGCTTGACCAATAACAATACCAATATCTTCTACACTATGATGATCATCAATATGAGTATCTCCCACACATTTTAAATCTAAATCAATACCAGAATGTTTAGAAAAAGCCTCTAACATATGATCCAAAAATCCAACACCACTATTGATATTAGAGACCCCTTTACCATATAAATTAATTGCAATTTCTATTTTTGTCTCTTTAGTTTCTCTTACAAAGTTCACCTGTATCTCCTCTGAGTATGATAGCATCATTTATTGAATTACTAATTACAAAATCTTCAGCTTCTTGTTGAGATCTGAATCCACTTATCCAAACCCGATAATATATAGTATTACCAAAATTAAATATTTTTATATTAGTTTGATAATCCAAAACTTTTAAGTCATATATATTTTGAATCTTTTTTGCAATATCTAAACTTTGAAATGATCCAACTTGAACGACAAAATCAGTTAATAAAACTTTTTTCCTCTTTTTTGACTTTTTAGTTCTATATTTATCTATTTTACCTGCAAATCCAAGAACTTCAAGCTTAATTTTAGTGATACCTTTTTTATCTAAACCTAACTGTTTACCCATAATAAAACTCAAATCTATCACTCTACCATTAACAAAAGGACCTCTATCATTAATTCTTACAATAACACTTTTACCAGTTTCTCTACAAGTGGCTTTAACCATTGTATTCATTGGCCAAGTTTTATGTGCCGCGGTGTGAGCATACATATTATATACCTCACAACTACTAGTCTGTTTTTTATGAAAACCAGGACCATACCAACTTGCCACACCAGTCATTGTATCACCCACACTAACATAAGTTGGATGGTATACTTTATCTTTTATTTTATAAGATTTCATTGTTGGATGGTTTTTAGGTATATCAGAATATCTACTATAAGGTGTTTTTTGTGAACATCCCGTTGTAGATAGTGATATAATTAAAATTATAAAAAATATACCCAACTCTCTAAGTCTCATATTAATTTCCTTTGAAAAATTTTATTATTATCTTTACCTGTTAAGATATAATTAAATTCATAAATATTTTGTGTAATATACTCTATATCATCTATTGCATCTTCATCACATGCAAAGAGTATTGTATCATTTTCATGAAGAGATTCATTCCATTGAGGCAAAAGATTGTAATTGTCTTCATTTTTTATAATTAATACAACAATTTTGTTACTTTTTTTCTGATTATAAAGAGAATATCTAAATATATCTAAGGTAAGATTTTCTTTGAGAATATAGTTATATATCTGTGGGGCTTCCCATTTATTAATAGTAATCTCAAAAAGTTTTGGATTTTCACCTATTGTTTGTTGTAATTCTTTAACCAAATCATCTCCCCACTTTTCATCTTGCCTAATTAATTTTTTTACAAATATATTTGATAGAGGATAGACAATAGCATTTGTAGTTTTATGAATAAGTATCTTTGATGGCATAAAAATATGGTCTATATTTGCACTTTTAAATATGGAGTAATCCTCAAGTTCATTCTCTCTTGCAATTGTTATAATAGAGCTATTGAGCTTTCTTGCTGTTGCTAATATTGAAAGATTTACGGTATCATTATCTGTTCCAGCAATAATAATATCACAATCTAATATTCCTGCATTAATAAGATTATCCCTGTCATCAGCATCAACAAATTTCATATTATAATACTCCTCTTGAGAGAGTTTATCTTGCTTTATCTCATTAATCTCTAAAAAAGATACTTTAATATTATTATCATTTAAAACATTATATAGATGTCTTCCCATCCGTCCATAACCACATACTAGATATTTTCCTTTTGGAAGAGATAACAAAGAATCGTCAAGAATACCCATATTATAAATCCATTGTTCTAACTTAAGCAGACTTGGGGCTTCTAGTGCCATTTGAATCTGATAGGATATAATTGAAAACGGATTTTGAATTATATCAACACCTACATCTAGCAAATTATCAGTATTATGTTTACCATTTGACTTAACCACAAGTTGAATATTTGGATTAAGATATTTTGTTAAAATAGCAACTCTTAGATTTAAATTATCATCTTTAAACAAAGATATAATAGCTTTACAGTTAGATTTTTTAATTCCTGCATCTTCTAAAGATTTAACATGATAGACATTGCTAATGCAAACGGGAACTCGTGGAGAAAATCCCTCTAATATTAAACTATTCGCACGATCTTCATTATTTTCTATAACCACAACTCTAAAGTTGGATTTTTGAATTCTTCGTATAATTTCGCTACTAACCAAGCTATAACCCAAAATAATCACAAAAGGTTGTTTTATATTTTTTACTTGTTTTATAAATTTAACCTTTGCAATTTCACTAAGTAGATGTTTGTCTTGTAAGATTGCAATAACGCTACCAATACTATAAAACCATCCAATGACAGTAAGATATATAATAATGGATATCCACATTCTTTGATGATAAGTAAATGTATAAGGTGTATCACCAAAACCAATTGTTGTAGCAGTATAGCTTACAAAATACCATGCATCAAAAATAGTCATATTATAAATATTACCATTTCCATCTTCTCCAGGAATCATTAACAAACCTATAATAGAGATACTATAGGTTACAATAAGAACCAAAAAAGGTGTTCTTAATCTATGTAAAATAATCCATAATGAGTTATCAGGCATAAATCACCTTATCTTTTAGATTTAAGAGTATCACCTAGGTATAGATAAACAGAACTAATATTAGCAAGTAATGCACCCCCTGATAGAGATAATATTAATCCAACTGTTTCTGGATGAATATCTCCTGCAGCATCTCCATAAAAAGCACCTGTCCATACAATAGCAGCCGTAATAAGTTGAATAACAGCAACCAAACTAGTAGCTAATAATACAGAACCTATTTGTGTTTTATCTCCGAGCTTTAAGACTGTTGCAATAAGGTTTACAATAATAGCTGCAAAAAGTTCATATTTACTATGCATTAAAATACTATCTGTATCACCATAAAAAAATCCAAAGTTAAGTGTCATTGCCAATATTATAAAAAATCCCGAAACTACTTTATCTAAATTCAACTTTTATCCTTTGAATAATCTACTCTTGTAATATTTCCTTCATAAGTTATAAAAGTACCTTTTTTAACTATAATACCATCTTTCCACTCACCAATATATATATCTTTATTAGCAAATTGAAAAATACCTTTACCATGCTTTTTATCATTTTTATGCATCCCTTTATACCTATCTCCATTACGATATTTAGTTATACCCTCTCCATAACTTTTAGAATCTTTTAACTCACCAATATACTCATCTCCATTACTATATCTAATTGTACCTCTTTTGGCATCTATAGGATAGTTAAAGTCACTACTACTTTGGATTACAACTTTGGAAGAACAGCTAAAAAGAAAAAAAAGGATTATTGTTGTTATAATATATCTCATAGAGTAACTCCTTTGATTATTATTAAAATATTATTCAATTGAGGTTAAAAGGCACAGCTATAAGCCGGGTTTTGTCGTGGGTAGTTATTTATCTAGGTCTGATGTTGCCAACAGACTCAAGCGAAGCACTAAAAATATGAAACTTTAACCATATACTTCTTGCTACAAACAGGGTTTACCTAGCTACCTATGTTACCATAAGCACTGGTAGGCTCTTACCCTACCCTTTCACATTGACTATCTTGTTGAATTATTAAATAACTCAAATTATCTCACTAACTTAAAAGTTTACCAGACGATAGACTACTTTCTCTCTGTTGCACTTGCCCTCAGATTACTCTGGCCATCCGTTAAATGGAGTTTTGTTTCACATGTAGCCCGGACTTTCCTCTCGTGATAAAACTATTTAAATAACTCTATCACCAGCAACTACCTACTGTACCTTGAAAAAAATTATATCAAAAATTCTATTTATAATACCTTATTAAACTGTTTTAGAAAAACTCTTTTTGCTCTTTTTGTACTTATTCATATAAGCATCAAACGGCATAGCTATATTTCTAATTAATAATGTTCCTGTTTGGCTAACAGAAATTTTATCTTCATTTATAGTTAAAAGTTCTGCATCTTCAAACTCTTTAAGTTCAATTAACGCATCACCAAAATAATCTTTAAATGATATATGATGCTCTTTTTCTACCCTTTTTATATCAATAGAGAAATTTGCCATAAGCTCCATTATTACAGCTTTTCTTAACATATCATCATCTGTCAAATTTACACCTCTATCAAATGGTAATCTACCATTATCCAAAGCCTCTTCATATTCTGTCATCTTTTTTGTATTTTGAGCATAATACTTATGCCCCTCACCAATACTTGTTAGTCCAATCCCAACCAAATTAGAACCACCTTTTGTTGTGTATCCCTGAAAGTTTCTATGAAGTTCACCTTTACTAATTGCAGTAAAAAGTTCATCTTCTGGTTTTGCAAAATGATCCATCCCAACCATTTTATATCCATGTGATTCAAAAAATTCAATTGTATGACTAAAAATTTGAAGTTTTACATCAGGTGTAGGAAGAGTTGTTTCATCAAACTTTCTCATAGTTTTTTTCATCCAAGGCACATGAGCATAGTTAAATACTGCTAATCTATCAGGATTAAGCTGATAAGCCAACTCTAAAGTATCCTTAAAGCTTTCAAAAGTTTGAAATGGCAAACCATAAATCAAGTCTACATTGATACTATTAATACCATATTCTCTTGCAAGTTTAACAGCATCATTTGTCATATTAAATGGTTGAATTCTATGAATCTCTTTTTGCACTTTTGCATCAAAATCTTGCACACCAAAACTAATTCTATTAAAACCATGCTTTTTAAATACTTTCATCTGATCTTCATTAAAAAATCTAGGGTCAATCTCACAACTTATCTCTGCGTCTTTACTCCAATTTGGAAATTTAGACTTTACATAACTTACAATCTCATCAAGCTCAAAAGCTTTATAAAAAGTTGGTGTTCCACCACCAAAATGAAATTGAACAACCTCTCGTGCTGTATCTATATGATTAGTCAATATATCTATCTCTTTTTTAAGATATTCAATATAACTACTTAGTTTTTCCTCTTTTGATGTAAATACAACATTACAACCACAAAAATAACATGCACTTCTACAAAAAGGGAGATGAATATACAAAGATATTTTTTCCTTTGAATTCTCTAAATATTTAATATACTCATCATATTTAAACTCTGAACTAAACTCTAAAGCTGTTGGATAACTTGTATATCGTGGACCTGCTTTTGAATATTTTGCAAATTTTTCTAAATCTATACTACTCATTTTCTTCCCTTTTATTATCTAACCATACCATTATCGCTTTTTGGACATGTAGTCTATTTTCTGCCTCACTAAATATCTCTTCTGAATGTTTTTCAAATATCTCTTCGCTTACTTCATAATCTCTATATGCAGGTAAACAATGTAAAAATATCGCATCTTTATCTGCTAAATCCATTAACTTTTGATCAACTAAATATCCAATAAAATCTTTTAATCTTTGTTCTTTCTCATCCTCTTGCCCCATAGAAACCCAAGTATCAGTTGTTACCACCGTTGCATCTTTTACAGCCTCTTTAGGATTATCTAAAATAGTGATTTTTGCCCCACTCTCTTTTGCCATCTCTAAAGCATCTTCTATAATATCACCATCACACTCATAACCCTTTGGAGTTGAAACTCTTAGTTCAAACCCTAGTTTTGCCGATAACATTAACCACGAATTAGCCATATTATTACCATCACCAATATAAGCTACAATTGGATTTTTATCTTTACCAAACTCAACCATGGTAAGATAATCTGCCATTAGTTGAACAGGGTGATATTTATCAGTTAATCCATTAATCACAGGAACTTTTGAAAACCGAGCAAACTCTTCAAGTTTCTCTTGTGCAAATGTTCGTATCATAACCATATCAATCATACGGCTAATAACTCGGGCTGTATCTTTCATTGGCTCACCACGACCTAATTGAATATCTGCTGATGATAAAAATAAACCAACACCACCTAGTTGATAGATTCCTGTTTCAAAGCTAACTCTTGTTCGTGTGGAACTTTTTTCAAAAATCATTCCTAGTGTTTGTCTATTTAAATATGGCACAAACTCTTTGGATTTTAGCTGTTTTTTTATCTTTATTGAGAGTTCAATTATCTCTAAAATTTCATCTTTTGTAAAGTCTTTTAATGTTAAAAAGTGTCTCATTTGGATTTTCCTATAGTTTATTATATTAATGTATTATATTATAGTAAGGTTGAGTGATAAGATTCTTTATCTTATATACTCAATATTAGCAGAAGTTCTTAATTTTTTAAAGTAATCATCTGTTGCTTTTTTTCTTTGTTTCTCTTGCCATGCTCTAACTACACCGTTTTTAGCTTTTTTATAACTAAGATATTTAATACCTTTTTTAGCTTTTATAAGATAAGTAACATACTTATTACCAGTATTTATAGGTTTTGTTATTTTATTTATAGGAGTACTTGTAAGCATAGAAAATAACCCTTTTTCTGTAGATGAACTTTTATGTGTTACCTCTTTTATTGTAATACCCTTTTGGTTTTTATTATTTTTAAAAAATTTTTGAAGTCTATCTTCTGTTTTTGCAGATATTTCAATTGTTGCTATTTCTGTTGGTAGTTTAAAAAGCTTTTTGTTCTTTTTATAAAATAGTTTCAGTTGATCTTCCCCTGGAATAGGAATTAATGGTGCAATATTTATCTGATAAAACTTCTGTTTTTTCATCTCTGTTTTAATTCGTTGTCTATAATCATACCATTTCATCCCTTGCTTTTTAAGAATCTTCTGCATTTTTTTGATGGTAAGTTTGTTAATTGATGCTATCTGTTCTAGCTTTGAATCTATCTCATCTTCGGATATTTTAACCTCATTTGATACACTCTTTTGCAGACTATTTTGAATAAGCAAATCTATAGCTTTTTGTTTAGATATTTTCATATTATCTTGAGTTGCTTTTATCTCTGCTGTTGTAATCGCCTCATCTTCTACAATAATAGCAACACTGTTTAACACTTTAGCCTCACTCAAAGAGAACAATATAGTTAAAGTTATTACAATTTTTTTTAAATTAGACATCTTTACTCCAAAATTGATATTTTTAAGATTATAACATATTTAAAACTATTATTAACTTGTTTTACTCTAATCTGTTTAATTTTAATAAACTATTGTAAAACAAGGATAATATATATTTATTTTTATGATTTTAAAAGTTTTGCTACCTCTTTTGCATGATAAGAGATTATAATATCAGCCCCTGCCCGTTTAAATCCAATCATAGTTTCCATCAAAACTTTATCATAATCTACAAGTCCCATTTTTCCTGCCATCTTTAGCATTGAGTATTCACCAGAAACATTATATACAGCCAATGGAAGATTACAATTTTCTTTAATATCTCTTACAATATCAAGATAAGCAAGAGCAGGTTTTACCATCAAAATATCAGCTCCCTCTGATTCATCTTCAATACTTTCATTGATTGCTTCTTTTCTATTTGCTGGATTCATCTGATAGCTTTTTCTATCTCCATAGCTTGGACTTGACTCTGCCACATCACGAAATGGTCCATAATAAGCTGATGCAAATTTGGTAGAATAACTCATAATTGGCAAGTTTATAAACCCTGCTCCATCAAGCCCCTCTCTAATAGCTGTTATCATCCCATCCATCATCCCACTAGGAGCAATCATATCAGCCCCAGCTTTTGCATGAACAACTGCTTGAAGTGAAAGATTTCCAAGTGTAATATCATTATCTACACTACCTTCAATTGGATTCATAACTCCACAATGCCCATGGTCAGTATATTCACAAAAACATAAATCAGTAACCACAAACATATCAGGCTGAGCTTTTTTTATCTCTCTAATCGCTTTTGCCATAATCCCATGTTCACACATAGCATCACTTCCCACACTATCTTTTATATCAGGAATTCCAAAAAGAATGATAGAAAATATCCCTAAAGATTTTAGCTCATCACACTCTTTAATCGCCTCATCAATACTCATCTGATAAACACCAGGCATAGATGCTACCTCGTTTTTAATCCCCTCTCCACTTCTTATAAATAACGGATATATAAAATCATCAACTCTTACATGAGTCTCTTGAAGTAAATCTCTTAATACTGGATTCATTCTTTTTCTTCTAAATCTTGTAAACATTTAAATTCCTATTATTTTTCTTTTTTATTGATTTTCTAACTCTCTTATCTATCCTAACTAACGATATTATATCAAATTAAATCTGAAAATCAAAATGATTAGCTTCTGTGATAATATAACTAGTAATCTAAGTAAGTTTTATGAAGAAGAAAAAAGAGATTTTAATTAGATTTGGATAAAATGTTGTATTCAAAATATATAATATAATAAGGATTTTATATGTCAATTAAATGTGCATTTTTATTTCCAGGTCAAGGCTCACAAGCTATGGGTATGGGGGAAGATTTTTTTAATAATTCTGATATAGCAAAAGAGATGATTAAAGAGGCAACTAAGCGTACGGGTATAAATTTTGAGGAGCTTTTATTTAAAGAAAATAGTAACCTTGAAAAAACAGAGTTTACTCAACCTGCAATTTTATTAGTATCAGTAATTGCAAATAGACTTTTTCAAGATAGAGTAAATATCACACCAGTTTATGCTCTTGGTCACTCTTTGGGTGAATTTTCTGCTTTAGTTAGTATTGGTGCAATTGACGCGATTGATGCTGTTGAACTTGTTAATCTACGAGGTAAACTTATGGCTGAGGCATGTTCTCAGCAAGAGGTTGGTATGATGGTTTCTCTTGGTCTTGATGATGAAGTTGTAGAAAATATTTGTCAAACTCAAAGAGATGCTGGAATGCAAGTTTGGGCAGTAAATTATAATGCAAAAGGTCAAATTGTTATTGCTGGAGTTAAAGCTGATTTAGAGAATCTAGTTCCTATTTTAAAAGAGGCAAAAGCAAAAAGAGCATTATTACTTAATATGTCAGTTGCTAGTCATTGCCCACTTCTTGATAGTGCAAAAGAACCTCTAAAAAATAGACTTAATGAGATTTTAAAAGATAATTTTATAGCCCCTGTAATATCTAATGTAACAGCAGATAAATACAATTCAAAAGATGAAGCTTTAGAGTTATTAGCAAATCAACTTACATCACCTGTAAAATATAAACAATCAATTGCAAATTTTGATGAAGATGTAGATTGTTATGTTGAATTTGGGCATGGTGGAGTTCTTAAAGGATTAAACAAAAGAGCCACAAAAAAACCTCATTTTGTAGTTTCTGATATGGCATCTCTTGAAATTGCTATTGATGAGATAAATAAATTAAATTTAGAGAATTAAAATGAAAAAAGTATACCTAAAATCATTTATATTTTTATTAATATCTAGTTCATTTATAGCATGTGGGAGTGGTGGTGGTAGTGACGCTAATAATTCATCTTTAAATGACAATAGT
>CAYWFW010000192.1:0-2985 GCA_964457735.1 uncultured Sulfurovum sp.
TCTGATAATTCTTGTAGAGATTTTTTAAGTTCTTTTGATGAAGCCTCCATTCTCTTCTCTATATTAATTTTCTATCATAATATTTTATCTAAATTTTCTATTATTTTAATAGCTAATTGTGATGGTAAAATTCCAAGAGATTCTTCAACCAAAGTTGTATTCCCATGAGTAATAAACTCATCATCATATTCAAATGTTGTTATTTCAATATTTCTAATTTTTTCTTTAGCTACCATCTCTAAAAGTGCAGAACCAACTCCACCTATCGCTACGCTATCACTAAATATAAACCATTTTTTATGTGTGTTAGAAAGTTCTTTTAATAGATTAATATCAAGAGGTTTTACAAATCTTAAATCAATAATTGTTGGATTTAAATTAGGTAATAAATCAGCTGTTTGTATGGCTCTACCAACACCATTTCCATATCCGATAAAAGCTATATCTTGACCATTTTGAATAATATCTGATTTTCCTAATTTAAACTCTTTTGCATCACACTTATCTTTTGCAATAAAAGAACCTCGTGGGTATCTTAATGCACAAGGTTTATTAAAGTTTGAAGCAAAATCCATAGATAATTTTAATGTTGTATCTGTTGATGGTGCAAAAAGTGTTATATTTGGTATTGCTCTTAAGAATGATATATCAAATACACCCTGATGAGTCTCTCCATCTTCCCCAACAATTCCAGCTCTATCAATTGCAAAAACCACACCCAAATCCATCAATGCAATATCATGAATAACCTGATCATATCCTCGTTGTAAAAAGGTTGAATAGATGGTACAAAATGGTTTAAATCCCTCTTTTGCCAATGGACCCATAGATGTAACGGCGTGTTGTTCTGCAATTGCCACATCCCAAAACCTATCAGGATAAGCTTTCATCGCTATATTTAAGCCTGTTCCTGTTGGCATAGCTGCGGTTACTCCAACTATTTTTTTATCTTTTGAAGCTAAATCTTTTAATTTTTCTCCAAAAATTTGAGTTGCTGATTTTTTGCCACTTTTTTTAATACTCTCTCCATTTGTTAAGTTGAAAGCACCAACTCCATGCCAATGTTCTTTTGTTCCCTCAGCTATCTCATAACCTTTACCCTTTATTGTTTGAGCATGAATAATCACAGGTTTTTCCATATTCTTTGCTATTTGCATTGTTTTAATCAAAGCTTCAATATCATGCCCATCAACAGGACCAATATATTCAACTCCAAGTTCTTCAAATAAAATTCCAGGTGTTATTAATTTGATAGACTCTTCAAATCTTTTTGCTATATATGAAGCACTCTCTGGCAAATGCTCTAACAATTTTTCTGTACCCTTTTTAAACTTTTGATAAAACGGACTTGCCATACTTTGAGAAAGATATTTACTAACTGCTCCAATTGGTTTTGCAATACTCATCTCATTATCATTTAAAACAATAACGATAGGATACTTTTTATCTCCAAGTTCATTAAGTGCCTCATATACCATCCCTGCACTCATACTACCATCACCGATAAAAGCAACAGGGATTCTATCTTCACCTTTTAATTGTATCGCTTTTGCTGCTCCAACAGCTAAAGAGATGGATGTTGAGCTATGTCCTGATACATAATAATCAAAATTGGATTCTTTTGGTTTTGTATATCCACTAATACCATCAAATTCTCTTAGAGTCTCAAAATTATCCCATCTATCAGTAAGAAGTTTATGTGCATAAGCTTGATGAGAGACATCAAAAATAAAAGGGTCTTTTTCTACATCAAAAACATAATGCATTGCTATGATTAAATCAGTAGCACCCAAAGTTGAACTAAGATGTCCTCCATTTTTACTAACAGTATCTAATATTTTATCTCTAATATCTTGGGCTTTTTTGTCTAACTCTACTATGGAGAAATCTTTAATGTTCATATATACTCTTTTTTGATTTTTATACTTTATATACTATTTTAGCTAAATATCTCTTTATCATCAAACTATAACATTTAAATTTAAATAAAAGTTAATTTATTGTAGAATTCTTAGATGTTAAGCAAAGATAAATATATTATACTAATCATAATATTTACCATATATATAGAAGCAAATCAAAAAGTTGTGGCACTCTCCCCTGCCATCAATGAGATAATATATGCCCTCAATAGAGGTGATATGATTGTGGCTAATACTGAGTATTGTAATTACCCTTTGGTTTCAAAAAAGAAATATAAGGTGGGTGGCTATTTTAGTGTATCAATGGAGAGAGTTTTAAAGGCAAAACCATCTTTAGTTATTATGCAAAAAAATAATCAAAAATTAGCAACAAGACTAAAAAAATTTAATATAACAAGTGAAGTGTTTAAGATAGAAAGATTACAAGATATAAAAGATACTATTAGAGGTATTGGTAAACTTCTTGATAGCGAGATTAAAGCAAATAGTATAATAAAAAATATAAATCAAAAACTTAAAGAGACCCAAAATATTGTTAAAAATCAAAGAATATTAATCGTAATAGGTGAATATACCAGTATTTTAAAAGGTATATTTGTGGTAGGAGATAACCTTTATCTTAATGATATTATTATCACAAGTGGAAACCAAAACGCTTTTAAATCTTCTTATATTGGTCAGCCTGTTTTAAATCTTGAAAATATATTAGCCACAAAAGCAGATATTGTAATCATATTAGCACCGTATCTTCATCAAAATTCAATGACCAAAGATGATATTTTAACCCCTTGGAAAAATATTCCACTTCCTGCATCTAAAAAGAAAAATATATTTATTATAGATAAAGATTATGCTGGTATTTCTAGTGATAGGTTGGTTCTATTTTTGGAGGATTTTAAAAATATTTTAAGAAAGTCAAATAACTAATGAACTACTAAATAAGCTACAAATAGGTATCTAAAAAATTTGGCAAAAGTTACTAAAAGTATAAATTTATATATATTATATTTTAGTAATCCTGCTACAATAGTAATAGGGTCACCGATAATTGGCATCCAAGATA
>CAYWFW010000193.1:0-4237 GCA_964457735.1 uncultured Sulfurovum sp.
CATCAAATGGTCATAAAGTAGGTGTGAATGATGAAATTATTGTTCAATGTCAAGATAATATAAACTGTCAAAATGAACTTGAAAAGTATAGTTTTTTAAAAATATCAAAATTATTAAAAAAACTTTTTTTGGTTAAAGCAAGTAGTGGTGAAAATATTTTTAAAATATCTCAAGAGTTATATAGTAATGATGCTATAAAATTAGCCCATCCAAATTTTATAAAAAATAGAAAAAGAAGATAATTATGAAATCAAAATATTTAACTAATCTCTCATTGATAGCTCTTTTAACACTTCTTAATAGTTGTGGAGGTGGTTCATCATCTACTAATAATAGTGATGATGATATAATTATTGATATTAATCATAGCATTAATGAGCCTAAAGATATAGAACCTAAAGAAGATTCAAAAGAGTTAGTAGTATCTGAAAATACAGATGAAGATAAGAAGGAAGAACCTAAAGAAGATTCAAAAGAGTTAGTAGTATCCGAAAATACAGATGAAAATACAAGCATATTAGCTAAAAATGAACCATACTATAAATATTCTTGGCATATAGACTCTAAAGATAGTATCTTAAATACCAAAGGGTATACAATAGATGAAAATGCTGATATAAATATATTAAAAGCATGGGAAATTACAAAAGGTAAAGATGTAAGAGTTGCTGTTATTGATGATGCTTTTGAAGTAAATCATGAAGATTTAAAGGAGAATATTTATATAACTTATAATGCTGATGATGATTCTAGTGATGTTGCAAATAAGAATTCAATTGATGATGAATATGGAGCATCACATGGAAATACATGTGCTGGTTTTATTGTTGCACCGATAAATGGAAAAGGGATAATAGGAACTGCTCCAGAGAGTAAATTGATTGCAATTAAATTATTAAGTGAATCAGATAGTGATACAATAAAAGCTTTTGAATATGCAAAAAATCAAGGTGCAAAAGTTATAAGTTGTAGTTGGGGTACAGGGAATATATCAGAAGCACTAGAAAATGAGTTAAAATCAATTTATAATGCTGGTATTACTGTTGTATTTGCTTCTGGAAATGAAGGTAGAAGCTTAGATGATGAAGGTGTGAATGATGAATCAGAATCTGAATGGGTAATAGGAGTAGGTGCAAGTGGAGAAAATAATGATGTTACAACATACTCCAATTATGGTAGTAAAATTGATATTATAGCTCCTGCAGGAGATTCATTAGACTCTGCTGGAATATTGGGAATTGATGACAGTGGAGAACGAGGAGTATCATCTCAAAAAGATTTAGTAACTAATAATTATGCATTTACTGATGGTACAAGCTTTGCTACACCAGTTACAGCAGGAGTTGTGGCACTTATGTATAGTGTAAATCCAAATATTACACCTTTAGAAGTTAGAAATATATTAATTAATAATGCAGATAAAGTTGGTAATAGTGATTCTTATGTTGATGGTTTTGAAGAAAAAAGAGCTTATGGAAAAATTAATGCAGAAAAAGTGGTATTAGAAGCCCAAAAGATATAAAATTAGCAATGCTAAACTATTACTATGTCATTTTTGATTAATTCATATTCTTATGAAACTAGACTTGATTTAGTAATATTGTTTACGATATAATTCTCTAAATTTAAAGGGTAATAAATGAAATATAAGTTAAGTGAAATTGCCTCTATTTTAGATATAGATTTTAATGGTAAAGATATTGATATTGATGCGATTCATACATTAATCAAAGCAACTACCTCAAATTTAACTTTTTTTAATTCTGCAAAATATTTAAAAGATTTAAGCTCAACCAGTGCTGGAGCAATTTTAATAGAAGAGAAATATATCAAATATCTACCTAGTTCCACAATAGCGTTAATCACAGATGAACCTTATTTAAAACTAGCACTCGCCTCAAAACTATTTTCTCATAAAATTTCAACCAAAACCAATAAACCTAAAGTTGCTCAAAATTGTGATATTGATTCTAGTGTGGTATTTGGAAAAGATGTAGAAATTGATAAAAATGTGATAATATTAGCAGGAGTATATATTGGAGATGGGGTTAAAATTGGAGATAATACTCTTATTTATCCAAATGTAACAATTTATCATAATTGCATTATTGAAAAAGATTGTATTATTCATAGTGGAACAGTTATCGGTTCGGATGGTTATGGTTTTGCCCACACACAAGAAGGTAAACATATTAAAATTTATCAAAATGGAAATGTGATAATTGGCTCAAATGTAGAAATTGGTGCAAATTGTTCTATTGATAGAGGGATTTTTGATTCAACTATAATATCACAAGGAACAAAACTGGATAATGCTGTTCATATAGCTCATAACTGTATAGTTGGAGAAAATTCTTTATTAGCAGGACAAGTGGGTTTGGCAGGAAGTACAACAACTGGTAGAAATATTGTAATGGGTGGTCAAAGTGCGAGTGCTGGACATCTTTATATTGGAGATTTTTCTACAATTGCAGGAAAATCAGGGGTAACCAAAAATCTTAAAGGTAAAAAAACTTATGCAGGATTTCCAGCTATTGAGCATAAATTATGGCTAAAGATTCAAGCAAAAATTTCCAGACTTATAAAATAGTTTCTTTTTGATATTATATTTGTTAGATGTGATATAGATTTAAACATTAATGATATATAATGACACAAGGATAATTTATGGCATATAGAATAGATTTTATTAATAGAGTTAGTTATCTGATTCTTTTTATTTGGACTATCTTAATGCTTATTGCTGGTCTGATTTCTATATCTAAAAATTATGAATATGCCGATATTTTGGTAAAGAATGAAGCTATTGTAAGTATAAAAAAAGATTTAGCATATCGATCTTGGGGGGCTTCTCATGGTGGTGTTTATGTTCCAATTACCAAAAGAACTCCTCCAAATCCATATTTATCACATATCAAAAATCGTGATATTAACACAACCGCAGGGAAAGAATTAACTCTTATGAATCCAGCCTATATACTTTCTCAAATGATGAAAGAATATTCAGAATTTTATGGAACAAAAGGTCATATTACAAGTAGAATATTAATAAATCCTAAAAATAAACCTGATAAATGGGAAGAAGAAGTGTTAAAAGAGGTTGAAGTAACAAAAAAAACTAAATTTACTAAAGCATTTATTGATGGTGAAGAATATTTTCGTTATTTAAGACCTCTTGTTACAGAAAAATCTTGTTTAAAGTGTCATGCATTTCAAGGATATAAAGAGGGGGATATTCGTGGTGGTGTTTCTGTTTCTATTCCAATGAAGCAATATTATCAGGATGCTTTTAACCATACAGTAATCAATATTGCTATTATTATATTTATCTATATTTTAGGTTTGTTTGTGATACTTTTTGGCAAAAAAAGAGCAACAGAAATATTAGAAAATAAGATAAAAGATTATGAACAACATATATTCTCGTTAATAAATATTATTGAAAAAAGAGATAGTTATACAGCAGGACACTCTCAAAGAGTTGCAAATTATTCTATTTTAATTGCAAAAGAGATGAAACTCAAAAAACAAGATATAGATAATCTATATAGAGCATCAATCCTGCATGATATTGGAAAAATTTCTACCCCTGATTCAATTTTATTAAAACCTGGTTCACTTGCAACATTAGAATATCAAATTATCAAAGAACATGTCGCAGTAAGTTATGAGCTATTAAAAAACGTAGATATATATAAAGATATAGCAGAGATTATTCGTCATCATCATGAACACTATGATGGGAATGGATATCCACAAGGATTAAAAGGGGAGAATATACCAATATTATCTCAAATTATGATAGTTGCCGATGCTTTTGATGCGATGACTACAAATAGAATTTATAGAGCAAAAAAAAGTGTAACAGAAGCAATTATGGAGTTAAATCGACTTTCATCAAAACAGTTTCCTCCAAAAATTGTACCATTTGCTACAATTGCACTAAAAGATGTTATAGTAGAACCAACAATAACACAACAACCAAAAACAAAAATAGAAAAAGAGAGATTTTCATATTTTTATAAAGACCAAATAACAGGTATATATAATAAATCATATTTGGAGTTTGTTTTAGCATATAATTATAGTGAAGAATTTCAGATGAAATCAATAAATATAGTATACCTACATCATTTTAGTCAATATAATAAAAAATATGGTTGGAATAATGGAGATAAGCTTCTTAAAAAATTTGCAGAACTTTTAAAAGAGATAAATAATAGCGATTTTATATTTA
>CAYWFW010000194.1:0-4468 GCA_964457735.1 uncultured Sulfurovum sp.
AAGTTGAGGAGTCATCAATCCCACATTCTTAGCATCTTGATAATCAGGTTCATAATATGGTAAACATCCCATATCACAAGCACCTTGTACATTATTTTGCCCTCTCAAAGGCATCAATCCAGCTCCACTTTTACCAATATTCCCAGTCATTACAGCTAAATGAGTAATTGCCATTACAGCATAACTTCCATCAAGATGTTGTGTAATTCCAAGCCCCCAAAATATCATAGACTTTTTAAGTGCATACTCTCTTGCAATATTTGGTATCATTTTTGCTAAATACTCATATCCCTCAATATCTTCAAAAAACTTAGGGTTTGCATATTTATCATTTAAAATACTACTCTTAAACTCTTCAAAACCTTTACTTCTATTTTCTATAAAACTCTCATCATAAAGCTCTTCTGTAATAATCACAAAAGCCATCATATTAAGGATTAATAAGTTTGATTCAAAAGGTATAATAGTGTTATATTTTGCCAATTTTGCTAGTTTTGTCTCTCGTACATCAATTACTGCTAGATTATTATGAGTTCGTGCCATATCTACCATACGATTAGCTATAATTGGATGAGCTTCCATAGTATTAGAGCCAATTACCACCATAAATTCACACTCATAAATATCATTATATGGATTAGTAGCAGCCCCCTCTCCAATAGTTGTTTTCATCCCTTTAAGTGAAGGTGAATGACAAACTCTAGCACAGTTATCAACATTACCAGAATCCATAGTCTCACGAGTAAATTTTTGAAATAGATATGAACTTTCGCAGTTACTTCTAGCCCCACCAATTGCACAAAAACTTTTGCCACCAAATTTATCCTTTATCTCTGATAATTTCATAGATGCAATTGTTGTTGCCATATCAAGGCTACAAGTATAATAATCAGTGTCAAACTCTACTAACTCATCTTTAGCAACTTCATATAAATTTGGATTTTTATCCAAAAAGCTCTTTTTAATTCGTGGTTCTTTTATTCTATCAGGAGCATCTACAAAATCATATCCATATTTACCCTTGATACATAATTTTCCTTGACTTACTACTCCATCTTTTTGAGCGTAAATCTTTTGGATTTTATTATCTTCTACAACTGCTGTTATATCACAACCAACACCACAATATGTACATACACTCTCTATCTCTTTTTTCATTTTATAACCCTATTTTACTATTGATAATCTTCAAATTTTCCATCTAAAAAATATTCAAAAATTTTTGTTACTAAATTTATACGTTCAATAAAGCTCTCTTTATTTGCTCGTTCATTTACCGTGTGGTCTCCATCACCATAAGGTCCCCATCCATCAAGAGTTGCCACACCATTTGAAGAGATGATATTAGCATCACTTACCCCTCCTCGTCTTTCTGTTGGAAGTTTTATATCACATAATGAATTAATCTTATGTATAAAATCTTTTTGTTCAAATGATGGTTGCATAACATCTCTTTGAATGCCACCACTAAGAGTTGAGATTGTCCCATCTACATAAGATTTATTTACTATTTTATCTATTTGTTCTAAAACTCTATCTTTTTCATCCATATCTGTATATCTGATTTCAAAAGTTAATTTTGCTTTTGGTGAGATTGTATTTGCACCAATTCCACCCTCAATTTTTCCAACATTAACAGTTGTTTCTTTTTGTATATTTGTTAATTTTATTAACTCTAATAACTTAAAAGATGCCTCTGCATTTGCATCATATCCATCATTATAATGGTTTCCTGCATGAGATGCTTTGCCTGTTATATCCACAAAAAATGTACCCACACCTTTTCTTGCTTCTACCACTTCACCATTTTTACCTGCTGCTTCAAAAACCATACAGTAATCATAATCTTTTGCCAATTTAGCTGTTAGATACTTACTATCATCACTTCCAGTTTCTTCATCACTAACCATTAATAAATCTATATTAAAAATCTCTTTTTGCTTATCATATATATTTTTAAGTGCTTGATATGCAACAAAGTTACCACCTTTCATATCACATACACCAGGACCATAAATCCACTCTTTATCTTCTGTAAAATCTTCAAATGTATTAGGGGGAAAAACAGTATCAATATGACCCAATAAAAGTAATTTTTTACCCTCTTTATGTTTTGATTTTAGATGAATATGGTCTCCTATATCATCTCTTTGATATTTTGTTAAAGAAAATCCAATTTCCATTAACCATTTTGAAAAAATATTACCATTAATATCAACACCTTTTTTATTTTTTGTCCATGAGTTTATATTAATAATCTCTTTAAGTTTATCTAAATTTAATTCTTGCATAATAAATATCACCTTTTATAAAATTTATTGATTTAAAACAACTGATATTTTATAAAAAAATAGTAAAATGTTACATTAAATTGAGGAGTATTATATGTCTCGTAAAATTGGTATGTGGTTGTATTCAAATGGTGGTGGAGATAAAATTCAAAAGAAGATTATCAAGAAGCTTAAAGAAAGAGATATAGAGACAGTTAATAATCTAAATCTAAGACAAGCAATTGCAAAAAATGGTCATATATTGCATAATAATTTAAAGCTTGATAAATTAGATTTGTTTTTTTCATATAATGCTGGTGAGCAATCAAAATATCAGATGTATCTATATCAAGCACTTAATCGTGTAATTCCAATGATTAACTCTTATGAATCTTTTGCTTTAACAGAAGATAAATTTCATACATCGTTTGTATTAAGAAACGAAGGAATTGCTACAGCTGATTATAAGCTTTGTCATAGAGATGATGGTCATCATCTTAAAGAGATTATAAAACAGTGGGATAAAATGGTTTATAAACCAACTGATGGTTGGGGTGGTGTGGGGCTTACAAAGATTGAGAGTGAAGCTAACCTTGATATGCTTATGCCATTTTTAAATCAGATGGATTTAAGATATTTTTATGTTGAGAGATTTATTAATTATGATAATACCGATTTTAGAGTTGATATTGTGGATGGTAAATTTGTAAGTTGTTATGGAAGAAAAGCTACTGGAACTGATTGGCGAACAAATATAACAGCTGGTGGTTCTGTTTTTATGAGAGAGGCAAATGATGATATTATCAATGTTGCAATAAACGCATGTAAAGCTTGTGGTGTTGATATTGGTGGTGTTGATATAATTTATGATAGAGATAAAGAGGAATATGTTGTGCTTGAGGTAAATGGAATTCCTGCATTTGCAACTCCAGAACAAGAAAAAATGGGATTAAATTTTAATAAGAAAAAGATAGACTTAATTGTGGAGCTAATTGATAGGAAAACAAAAAAGGCTAAATAAAATGGAAGCAATAGAACTAAAAAATTATACCTATGAAGATTATTTAGAGATAGATAGTACAACTTCTAGTGATACAATGGTTGAGCTTATTTTTGGTGAAATATATATGATGAGTGGTTGTAGTATAAAACATCAAAATACGGTAGGTAATCTTTATTTTAATATAAGAAAGAATAAAATAAAATGTAAGGTAGTGATTGCTCCATTTGATATTAAAATTAATATTAAAAATAATATATCAGTGATACAACCTGATGTTATGATTTTTTGTAAAGACAAGCAATTACCTTGTGCTGTTTTTGAAGTTTTATCAAAATCTACTGCATATAAAGATAAAGGTGTTAAAAAAGAGTTATATGAGAGAGCAGGTATTAAAGAATATTTTATAATTAATACTGAATTAAAAATTATTGATAAATGTATTTTAAAGAAAAATGGATATTTTTATGTAAGAGGCTTTAATATAAAAGATGAGATAAAAATAGATTGTGTTGATGTAATCTTAAATGTATCTGATATATTTGATGATATAGAATAAAAATTAAAATAAAAGGAAAAAAAATGGCAAAAAGTAAAAAGAATAAATTACCAAAATTGGGTCTATTATATATGGATTATGTATTAAGATTTTTTGATAAGTCAAACTTCAGAGGTTGGCCTGATAAGATTGAGATTGTAACATATCACTGGAAAAATGATAAAGCTAGATTTATCAGAGAAGTTAAAAGAAAAAAGATAGATATATTGGTTGGAAATATCCCTGCAACTGCGTATGAAACATTTAGAGAGATTGCAAGAGAGTTGCCAAATGTGAGATTTATGCCATCTATGGATACACAATTTTCTAATAAATCAAAAGAGAATGTTACAAGATTTGCATGGAAATATAATTTACCAATACCAAAAACATATATCTATTACAAAAAAGATAATGCAACCAAATTTTTAAAAAAATGTGAATATCCAAAGATAATTAAAAAATCTTATGGACCATCAAATTATGGTGGATATTTTGTACATAAAGTAGATTCTTCAAAAGAGGCAATATCTTTATTTAAAGAAAAGAAATATTATCCTCAATATTTTCAAGATTTTGTTCCTATGGAAGCTGATATTAGAGTTATGCTTATTGGTCATAAACCAGTTTGTGCATTTTGGAGAAGAGCTCCAGAGGGTG
>CAYWFW010000195.1:0-4425 GCA_964457735.1 uncultured Sulfurovum sp.
AAAAAGATTTTTAAGATAATGTTTTGTAATATATAAAAAGTATATCTTTAAAAAATTCATATTTACTTAATAGAGTCAATACTTTTAAGACTATATTTTGATTTAATTACATCTAAAGATTCACTTTTTAGTTTGGAAATAGCTTCTACAGTGTGATTTATATATTTATCTAAAAAATCATTTTCAGTATCCGAAAAGTTACTTAAAACAAAACTAGAGACCTGAGATTTATGTTCTGGTTTTCCAATTCCCATTCTTACTCTTATATATTCTTTGGATATGGTATTATCAATAGATTTTAGTCCATTATGACCACCATGACCACCACCAATTTTAAATTTTAATGCACCAAATGGCAAATCTAAATCATCATGTATCACAATAATATTTTCAATATCAATTTTAAAAAAATTCTTGATAGCAATTACAGATTTTCCTGAAAGATTCATATAAGTTGTTGGTTGTGCAAATAATAAGTTTTGACTTTTATATACTTTGCCATAAAAAGATGCTTTAGAAACATCTCTAGCTTCAGAGTTTTTGATTAATTCATCAATCACTCTAAAACCAATATTGTGCCTAGTATCCTCATATTCTCTACCTGGATTACCTAGACCTATAAATAATAATTGCATTATTTAGCTTTAATTACACCACAAATAGCAACATCATCTCTTTCCATAATTTTACAATTAGTTGGAGCTTCTATATCTCTAATAAGAGTTGCTTCATCTCTATCAAGATCAGATACATCAAGTGTAAAGTTTTTAGGAATATTTTCTATCTCACCTCTTACTCTAATTCTTTTTTTATTCATAACTAATACACCCTTATTTTTAAGACCTTTTGGTGTTCCTATTGTTACTACTGGAACTAAAAAGTTTGTAGTTTGTCCAGGAACTGCTACTCTTAAATCAACATGTAAAATATCGCCATTAATTGGGTGTAGTTGATACTCTTGAATAAATACTTTTATCTCTTTATCATCAACTTTGATATCCATTGTAAAATTATCTTTTGCTCTTACTGCTTTAACAAAATCACCACGCTTAAATGCTGCGTTTATATTTTCAACGCCATTAGCATATATGTTAGCAATTAGATAACCATCTCTTTTAAGTTGTTTAGCATTTGACTTGCCGATACTCTTTCTAATAATTCCTTCTAACATTCTATATCCTTTTTTTTATAATTAGAGATGGATTATACCTTAATATTATTAAAAACTGATTATAATTAACCTAAAATAAATATATGGAAATTGATATGGATGCGTATGAATATAGTGAATTACTAAAGCAGTTATCTACAAAAGTAGAGAATATAGAAAATATTATAAAACCAAAGAAATGTAAAGCGAGAATAGAGGAGATAGAGCTAATTGAACAAGACCCATCATTTTGGAGTGATGCAAAAAAAGCATCAAAAATATCTCAAGAGAAAAAAAGACTAGAGAGGATTGTTGATAAATTTAAAGATGCTAGTCTATCAGTTTATGATGCAATAGAGTATTTTGAACTTGCAAAATCAGAAGATGATACAGATACTTTAGAACTTTTATTTGAAGAATCTGATAAATTAAGTGCGAATATAAATCAGCTTGAAGTTGCAATGATGCTTTCAAAAGAGAATGATGGCAATAATGCAATTATCTCAATTCACCCAGGAGCTGGTGGAACGGAGAGTCAAGATTGGGCAAATATGCTTTATCGTATGTATCTTAGATGGGCTGAACGACGAGGGTTTAAGGTTGAAGTTTTAGATTATCAAGTTGGAGAAGAGGCTGGAATTAAGGATGTGAGTTTTATTATAAAAGGTGAAAATGCTTATGGCTATTTAAAAGTTGAAAATGGGATTCACAGACTTGTGAGAATTTCACCATTTGATAGTAATGCAAAAAGACATACATCGTTTAGTTCTGTAATGGTATCTCCTGAGATGGATGATGATATTGATATTGTGATTGAAGATAAAGATATTAGAGTAGATACATATAGAGCAAGTGGTGCTGGAGGACAACATGTAAATAAAACAGAAAGTGCAATTAGACTTACCCATATTGAAACAAATATTATTGTTCAGTGTCAAAATGACAGAAGCCAACATAAAAATAGAGCAACAGCAATGAAGATGCTAAAATCAAGATTATATGAGTATGAACAAGAGTTAAAACAGGCAAAACTTGATGGTGTGGAAAAATCTGAAATTGGTTGGGGTCATCAAATTCGCTCTTATGTTTTAGCTCCATATCAACAGATTAAAGATACAAGAAGTAATATTGCATATTCAAATGTGGATGGAATATTAGATGGTGATATTAATGCTTTAATTGAGGGTGTTTTGATTGCACAGGCAAAATAATAAATGAGATATATAGTTATATGCTTTTTGTTAATATCAAATTTAGAAGCAAACTATAAGGCTCTTTTATTTAATGGAAACTGCACAACTTGCCACTTTAAAAACAAAACTGTATCTGCTCCATCGGTCGCCAAGTTTAAAGAGGTATATATAGTTGCATTTCCAAAAAAAGAGGATTTTGTTGATTATATGTCAAAATGGGTAAAAAAACCAAATGCTAAAACTTCATTAATGGATGATGCAATTAAAAAACATGGTCTTATGCCTGAACTAGCTTTTGATTTATCTACTTTAAAAGAGATTACAGAGTATATTTATGATACAGATTTTTCATCTTAAACTTAAAAGACAAATTAAATATATTGAAATTTAAATATCAAGGTGTGTAAAAAAACACACCTACTTAATAAAAGCAATCTCTATCTACCCATCTATGTCTTACATCTCCTTGAGCAATATAATCGATTAAAATCCAAACTTGACCATCTTGATTCTCAATAACTCTATACTCATAATCCTTGATTAAAGAAATATTATCTTTATTTTCTGTATGTTTTATATTATTAAAGGCTCTACACTCATCTTTTGCCTTTAAATATTTATTTCCATCTATAGAAATATCAGATTCAGGCTCTATTAATGGTTCTGTAACTTCTAATAAATCTTGTTCAGCTATAAGTTTTTCCTCTGCTGTTAAACTATAATCATTAGCTTCATCTTTTATTGGTGCTGTATCGGTCTGATTTTCCTCGTCGCACTCAAGATACATCTCAACAACATTTCCATTTTCGTCATAATAAGTATCCAAAAGCTCTGTAAAAGATTTACAAGAGGCACTATATTGACTATATGTACATGTTGAAACCATTTTACCATTTTCATCATAATAGTATTCAGTTATCTCATCACTTGAACTATTACTATCTGACATAGCAGTTGAATTAGCAGTAGATACAGTAGAGCCACTTATAGATTCATTAAAATTTTCTTTAGCATCTTCTTTTGTATAATATAATGTAAAAATTTCACCATCTTCTTCTTCAAAACTTATATTGCTATCAGAATAAGATATAAGCTTAGAACACCCATCCTCATCACATATTAAATCTCCATCTATTGAATAAGATAAACTCTCTTCTGCTCCATTCTCTTTTATAAATAAGAAACTTCCATCATCATTAAATTTTATAGCATAATCATTAAGATATAGCGTTTGTCCAATCAAAATAGTTTTAGTTATATTTGTTTTTGTATTTTTAAGATGTAAATTAACCTCATTTTGTGTTTTTACTCTACCATTAAACTCTTTAACATCATTTTCAACAGAAGTTACAACAGCTTCTAATTGACTATCTGTTGGGATTTTAGCTATGCTATCATTCTCTTCTAAAGCTTTTATCACAGCATCAATAGTTTTTTTTGTAATCTGTATTCCATTTTCGGGAGTTCCATCTATATCTATTGATTGTAAAAATCTTGCCACCTCAAAAGAGTCTTCAACTATTTTTTGACCATCTCTTAAATCTTTAGCTTTTGTAGTTCTTAAAGTCACCCCTGCAACAGAAAATGAACAATCTTTACCCTCTTCAAAAATAAATGTTCCATTTACATCTGTAGTTCCAGTTGATAAACCACAAGCATAAGATATTCCATCAAGTGCTGAATCAACATAATATCCTGTTCCAGTAATTAATTCACTAGATGTTTGAATATCTGAGAGATTTGATGATATATTTTCTTCTAACTGAGTATTTTCCAAATCTGCCAATAAAGTACTATCTGACTCTTCTATAGTAAAATCTTTAGCATAACTACTATCATTGCTATTACCACATGATGATGTAAAAAGCACCACCGATAAAGCAATACTCAAAGAAATTAATGATTTTTGCATAATTAACCTTTTATTTGAATAATCTTTCTATTATATATAATATTTGTTATATTTAAGATAAATTGCAATAAATTTAATGTTAAGTTATATTGGTTATAATCGCATAAAATTTTAAATTTATACTTTTTTAGACCCTGAATCAAATTCGGGGTGATAAAAGTCCATTATCC
>CAYWFW010000196.1:0-3349 GCA_964457735.1 uncultured Sulfurovum sp.
TAAGAGAGTCTAAATCCAAAATTAAATTACATAGAGGTGATGAGTTTGGAGAATTAAGTAATAATATAAATAGTATGATAAATATAATTAACGAACAAGAGAAAGAGCTTGAAAAAAATGCAAAAGCAAGAGAAGGACTTCTACTAAATATTTTACCACCAAATATTGCATTTAGATTTAAAAAAGGTGAGAAACATATCGCAGAAAGTGTACCAAATGTAGCTGTACTGTTTTCCCAATTATATGGCTTTGACCAACTTACTAAAAATATGGAGCCAAAAGAATCTATATCTCTATTAAATGAACTAATAAACAGTTTTGATAATCTTGCTCTTGATTATGGAGTAGAAAAAATTACAACAATAGGTGATTCGTATATGGCAGCAAATGGTTTAATTGCACCACGATTAGATTATGCTAGAAGAATAGTTGAATATGCTCTAAAAATGTTTGATATTATAGATGAGTTTAATAATAAATATAGTTCTAATTTAGAGTTTGCTGTTGGTATTGATAGTGGTGAGGTTATGGCAGGAGTTGTAGGTGAATATAAATTTGTATATGATATTTGGGGTGAGATTGTGAGTGATGCTAGTCATATATCACATGAAGCTAAGGTAGGTTCTCTTAGAGTAAGTGAGGTTGTTTATAAACAGTTGATAAATAAAGATAAATTTTATAAATGTGAGGGTGGTAGTGAATTGACTTATGCAATGATGCCAAAAGCAGACAATGTTTGATTTACTAGCAACTCTTCCTTATGAGTGGAAAACTTGGGGTTTATTAATAGTTATTGGATTACCTATGGCAATTGTATTTGCTGGTGAACTTCTACTCTATCTTGAGAAAAGAGATTCACAATTTACGCCAATAGTTTATAATATAAGAAATATTTTATTACCAATTCTTACTATTAATCTTATTCTTAGTGAAATTATAAAACTTGGTGATGATTCTATATTTCTAAAAATATCAGATACACTCTTTTGGTTGATTTTAATTCTCTCAACTCTAAAATTTGTAAATATCTTTGTCTTTTCAGATGTTTTACCAAAACAAACACGAGAGAGGATACCAAAACTTCTTGTAGATTTTGGACGAATATTTCTAATAATGCTTGGTACTGCGATAATTGCATCAAATGTTTGGGGTGCTGATTTGGGAAGATTATTAGCTGCCCTTGGAGTTGGTTCTATTGTCTTAGGTCTTGCTCTTCAAGATGTATTAGGTGGACTATTCTCAGGTGTTGCACTTTTATCATCTAAGCCTTTTATGGTTGGAGATTGGATAAAAATAGGTGATATTAGTGGGAGAGTTGTAAATATTGATTGGAGGGCCGTTACTCTTATAGATTCTAATGATGATACTATAATCATACCAAACTCTGCTATTGCAAATGATATGATGACAAACTACTCTAGACCAACAAGAGTCCACGGAGAGAGTGTGGGATTGGATATATCTTTTGATATACCACCAAATAAGGTAAAACAAGCATTAATTGAAGCAGTATCAGATACCAAAGGAATATTAAAAGAACCAGCCCCTAGCGTTGCACTAATTTCATATAATGAATCTTCTATTCACTACTCAATAGATTATTTTATAGATGATTATTCCAAAGCTTCTGATATTGAAAATGATTTTATCAGTAGAATTTGGTATGCTAATCGTAGGAATGGTATAACATTTCCTATTGAAACAAATGATATAGAAAACTCTGAAACTACAAATAAAAGAGATACTATTAATTCATCAAAAAATATCAAAGAAAAACTCTTAGAACTAAAAATATTTAGTGTCCCTGATAAAGAACTCCTAAAATTGGCCCAACGGTGTAAAATTGATGAGTTTGGTGTAGGAGAATGTCTGCTACATAAAGGTGAAATAACAGGAAATGTTTATGTAATAATAGAAGGTGTCGCAACAGAGCATATTGAGAACCAAAATGGAGAGCTTTTACATAAAAAGAGAATCAAAATTGGAGATATGTTTGGTCTTGCATCATTAGTTAGAAAAGAGTCTAGTTTAGTTACAATCTGTGCATTATCTGATATAAAAGTTATCACAATTAGTATAGAAGCGATGAAAGAACTACTACATAAGAACCCAGAAGTAGCTCAATCATTAGAGAGTATGGTAAATGTTCATGAGGATAAAATTAACAAGAGTTTATTTGATATATAGATTCTTAACTGACCTTACTTACTCAAGTTTTTTGATGGGTGCATAAGGTCAATTATTAACATATAAACTCATAGATGGATATGCAAATTCTAAATTATTATCTTTTAGAATCTCAGCTATTTTAAACATCACATCCTCTTTAACATCAAGATAATCTTCCCACTTTACACTTCTTGAAAAACAATAAATCATTATATTTACACTTGATTCTCCAAAACTATCAAGATTTACTAAAAGTGTTCTTTTAACTCCACGAAAATCCTCTTTGGATAGCAACTTGATACTTTTTTGTGAATCAATATACTCTGTATGCTTTGTTGCAATATTTGGATGAGTTATTAGCATCTGTTTAATATCAGTAATTGCCTTTTTAATATCATCAAAATTTGATTCATAGGTAACACCTATATACATCTTTATTCGTCTTCCAATTAATCTTTTATTCCAATTTTTAATGCTATTATTTGCAATCTGTAGATTTGGTATTGTAATCATTGCATTATCAAATGTACGAATAGTTGTACTTCTTAGACCTATTTCAATAACCGTCCCCTCACCTAATTTACCAACACTTATCCAATCACCTTGTGAAAATGGGTCATCTAGCAAAATTGAAACTGAACCAAAAAAGTTAGAAAGTGTATCTTTTAAAGCAAAAGCAACAGCAAGAGAACCAATACCAAGACCAGATAATATTGTAGATAAATTGATACCATATAGTTTTAGAATAATTAGAAATCCAATTAAAATAACGATAAAGTTTATTATTTTTACAACAAGATTAACAACTTCACTTCTATATTCACTTTTTTTGCTTCTAATAGTTTTGATTTTAAGACTTGCTATACTATTTAATATCCCGTATATTAGGTATGTAAAAAGTGCAACAAAACCCATATCAAAAAATTTACTACTCTCGTCTACCATTGCACCAACACCAAGATAAGTATCTATAATCATATTAAGACCAAATAAGATAATAATCAGCCTTACTACCCTTTGCATCCTTTTTACAATATAAAGAGATTCTGTAGTTTTATAATGAGTATATTTTAATATAATACTAATCAACCAATAATAACTACTACTAAGTATAAATGTCCATAAAATAATCAATATAATTATTGTTAATTTAGTACTATCTAATTTTAATGGTTCTAAA
>CAYWFW010000197.1:0-2778 GCA_964457735.1 uncultured Sulfurovum sp.
TAAGATGTATTTCTAATAATAGTTTTTTCATCTCTTCTATAAATCATAATAACTCGTTTTGCTCCAGCTCGAATAGCACATCTTACAACATCCATAGATGTAAATCCACCACCAACACAAGCTAAAACTTTTCCAGTTAAATCAACTTTTTCACCAATTCCCCATTTTTCATAAAGATTAATTTGATCAAGATAACTAATTGCTCCCCAATAACCTTTAATTTCAGGTCGTTCATTTGCACATCTTACTTTTTTTGAAAGTCTTGTACCAAAAGCCAACATAACTGCATCATAATTTTTTTCCATATCTATTAACATATCAGAAGTAACTTTTGTATTCATAATAAAATTAGCTCCAACACTTCCTGCTAAATCTATATCTTTTTTATACTTATCCCAAGGCATTCTATATTCAGGAACACCTACAGCTACTTCTCCACCAAGAACAGGTAACTCTTCATAAACATCACAATTTACACCTTCAACTCCTAAATAATAAGCAGTTGTAAGACCAGCAGGACCACCACCAATAATAGCAACTTTTTTATCACCTAACTTTTTAGGTTTTTGAGGATGAAACCACTCTGATTTATGGTCAGTCTCCCAATTGGCACCTAATCTTTTAAGTTCCATAATTGATATAGGTTCATCAAGATTTACTCTTCTACACTCATCTTCGCAAGGGTGAGGACAAACTCTACCACAAACATGTGCTAAAGGCATAGTCTGTCTTGTAGCTTTTAAACTTGCTTCAAAATTTAAATCTCTAACACCTTCAATATATGCTGGAATATCAACATGTGCAGGACATGCATCCATACAAGGAGCAGTAATTTTTGATATATAATTAATATTACTATTATTATATTCTGGAGAACTCTTTTTATTATTTATCAACTCTAAAATTTCATCTTCAAAATGTATTAAAATATCTAAAATTGGTTTTGGAACAGTTCTACCTATTTCACATTTACTAGTTTTTTGCATAGTTTCAGAAATCTCTTTTAAATGGTCTAAATCATTTAATTCACCCTCTCCCCTAGCAATCTTATCAAGTAAATCATATAAAATTCTTCCACCCCATCTACCTGGAGCACATCGCCCACAAGCTTCAGAATATTTTTGATATTGAAAAGCATATTCAACTGCCATTTTTACAACATCTATATTTTTATCAAAAATTGCTATACCATTCCAACCGATAAAAGCTTTTGAAGAAGAGTCTATATTATATTGATAAGGTAATTTAAAAGATGACTCTTTTTTTTCATCATCAGCTATATTACGGTTATCAATAAACTCACCTTGCCATGTAGAAAATAGTATATTACTCATTCTACTCTCCTTTTCGAACTACTATTGTCCAATCTACTTCATTATATTTTAATGAATTTAATAAACAATGCCCTTTCTCTTTTATAACATCTGCACTTTTTTGAATAGGTGTAAAATCGCCTATTTCAAACATAAAAATTGATACCTCATCTTTTTGAGTATCACCAATAATTTCTAACATTCTATCATAAAAATTATCTTTTAAATCTCTTAAATCATATCTTTTCATCTTTTATTCTCTCCTTTTGTTGAAGTTCCAAAAATATAGGCTGATTTAAAAGCCATATATATACCATTTCTTCCTAAGCTTCTATTGCCATATCTAATAATGTACTTCTAACTTTTTTATTTTGAAAAGTATCAGATTGTATAGCCTCTCTTAACTTTTTACTTGTACCATTAAAAAAAGAACAACTACCTGTGCCTAATTTATTAAATCTTTCTTCACCAATTTCTTTTTTTATTTCAGCTAAAGTATAATCAAGTACTTTATCAAATCTTTTATCAAAATTAGAATCTATCATCTTTTTTATCCTCTAGCAAAAGTATCATTAATATTCACTCTATAATCTTTAAATTTTTGTATTGCTAATGAAAAATCTTTTTTTTGATACTCATCAGAGTTAATATAATCTCTTAATTTCTGACTTGTACCATTAAAAACTAAACTATCATTTTCAATTACATTATTAAATTCTTCTTCTCTATTATCACTTAAAGATTCATCAACTATTTTATAAAATTCTTCTCTTTTGATATTCATCATAATTCTCCTATCTATCTATCTCACCAAAGACGACATTTAAGTTACCAATAATTGTTACAACATCGGCTAACTGATGTCCTGGTAATAGGTCAATTAACATTCCTGTATGCCAGAAACTTGGAGCTCTAAGTTTTAATCTATAAGGATATGATTCTCCTTGTGAATTTATATAAAAGCCTAACTCCCCTTTTGGTGATTCAGATGCTACATAAACTTCACCTATTGGTGGTTTCATACCTTGAGTAACTAAAACAAAATGTTGCATCAAAGAGTAATTTTGAGTCATTAAATCCTCTTTTGGAGCTGAAATATATTCAGGAACATTTGCCATTAAACCTGTAGGACTCTCTTTATACATTGGCATTAATTGTCTAAGAATTTTAATAGATTCTCTCATCTCTTTCATATGAAGTATATATCTTGAATAACTATCACATCTATCAGATACTGGAATATTAAAATCTAACTCATCATAAAGTTCATAACTCATCTCTTTTCTTAAATCCCATTTTATACCTGTAGCTCTTAAAATAGGACCACTACAAGACCAACTTCTAGCCATATCAGCATTAATAACACCAACATCTTCAAGTCTCATTTTCCAAATTCTATTTTGAGTTAAAAGACCTTCATAAACATAAATTTGTTCATCTACAACTTTACAAAATTTTTCTAAAT
>CAYWFW010000198.1:0-3193 GCA_964457735.1 uncultured Sulfurovum sp.
TCCATTATATATGTTACAAGAGTATATCCTAAGCCCATTGATATAGGTATAGTCATACAAGATATAAAGATAAAATTTTCTTTAGAATATCCATATTCCTCTTGATATAAAAAAATTATGAGTATTAAAATAGATATACTAATAAAGTATAATATTGTAGTAGAGATTTGAGTTTTACTGCTCAAAGTAGTATCCTACACCTCTTATATTCTTTATACGATGAGGAAAATATTTCTTAATTTGGGTAGCATATACTCTTAATGCCCCTCTGCTACTGGTCTTAGCTGTTGTCCATAATCTATCTTCTATATCATCAAAAGAAACAACCTCTCCATTTGCTTTTAATAAAATATATAAAAATTCTACTGTTTTATTATTAAATTCTATATCTTGATTATCTTTAGTAACTCTTTTTGATATGTAATCTAAACTATATCCATCTATCTCAATTTTATCTCTTCTTGTGGTTCGTCGTAAAATTGCCAAAATTCTTAGTTGCAATTCATCTAAGTCTATCGGTTTTTTTATATAATCATCAGCTCCAACTAAAAAGCCAAGATTTAAAGAACTTTTATCATCTCTTGAAGTTATAAAGATAGTAGGTGTCATATCTCCACTATCTCTCAATTTTTTTAAAAGTTCAAAACCATTTTCATAAGGAATATTTACATCAAAAAGATACAAATCAAAATTATGATTATAAGTAATATCTAATGCACTATATGGGTCAAGTGCAAAATATACATCATAGCCATCCTCTTCTAAAAAATCCTGAAGAGTCTCATTAAATAGTTTATCATCTTCTAATATTAATATTTTAGCCATTCAAATCTCTTACATATAAAGTCCACCATTTACTTTAAGTGTCTCTCCTGTAATATAACTTGAGTGATCACTAAGCAAAAATGCAACAGCCTCTGCCACCTCTTTTGGCTCACCAAATCTTCCTAATGGAATTTTTGAAATAAACATATTTTTAACGTCATCTTTAAGTACATCTGTCATCTCTGTAGCTATAAATCCTGGTGTAACATTATTAAATCTAATTCCTCTAGTTGATGCCTCTAGTGCAAATGATTTTGTCATTGTAATAACTCCACCTTTTGATGCTGAATAGTTTGTTTGTCCAGCATTTCCTGTTTCGCCAACAATTGAAGATATATTAACCACAGAACCAAATCTTTTTTTGCTCATCACCTTAACAGCCTCTTTACAACCTATAAATGTTGATTTTAAATTTGCATCAATTACGCTCATAAATTCCTCAACTTTCATACGCATAGCAAGTTTATCTTTTGTGATTCCTGCATTATTTACCAAATAAGAAAGTTCACCATCAGTAGTTACAATCTGTTTGATAGCACCCACAAATGCACTCTCATCACTTACATCAAATCCAATAATCTCAGCATCTCCACCTGCATCTTTAATTGTTGATACAACCTCTTTTGCTTCGGCTTCCCCTGAACGATAGTTTACCCAAACTTTTAAACCATATCCAGCTAATACTTTTGCAATCTCTGCACCAATTCCTCTACTTGAACCTGTTACTAATACATTTTTACCACTAAATTTCATATTTTTTCCTCAAATAGTATATCTTTTCTTTTTTCAAATTTATAGTTTTTATTATCTTACAGTATATAGATTTTTTAGTCAAGCTATAATAAAATTTTATTAATCTATTCTGATTTTTAACCCAAACTTATCAATAAATTTATCCACATCCATCTCTAATTCCTCTTTTGTTATATCTAACCTATCTTTCATCGGAAATTTTAAAAAAAACTGCTGTGGCATAATAGATATATCTAATCTAGGATTTAGTAGATATTTCATCATCCTTCTTTTTATGATTTTTTTAGAACTATATTCTATTAAATATTTTTTATATATTAACTGACTAGGAATTTTTTGATGATTATGACAATTCAGACAATTATCATCAAGAGAACTAGCACAAATATATTTAGAAAAAATAGTTACAATAATTAATATTTTTATACTTGTTTTCAATTTCTAAAACCTTTAGCTTAGTATTTGTTGAACATATAATAAGGCTTCTTCTTTAGTTTTTATCTCTTGGTTTATCTGTAATTCATAAACCTTATCCAATATATATCTAAACTCTTTTGATGGTTTAAGCCCCATTTTAATCAAATCTCTACCTTGCAAAAGATTATCAAGTGGTCTATTTTGAACATTTATATTTTTTGCCATCTCTAATAACCAATCACCTGCATAATATGTTCCAAGTTTAGACTCTTTGGTTGTTCTACCTAAAAAATCAGCTTTTGCAACCACTATTAACTCTTCAATATTTACTTTTGTTGCCAATCTTGCAACAGCTTTACTTTTAGACTTAGATGAAAATAATTGTGAAGGTGCTAAATGATATTTAACTAAAGGTAAGATAGAATCTATAAAACTATGTTCATTTGTAATACGATACATAAAATTATGCGTTGGCTCAACCCCCTCTTGTTCATGAGAAATTGCTCTAACTCTTCCATCTACTATTTTAGTTGTTGTTGCTTTGCCAAAATCATGACAAAGAGTGGCATAAAAAAGTTTTAAATCTTTTTTTTCATTATTAGTTTTTAAATTTACCATAGCATCAATACTCATCATTGTGTGAGTCCAAACATCCCCTTCAGGATGCCATTTTTTATCTTGTGGAATATTAATAATTGCATTAAGTTCAGGAAAATATTTTAGAATTCCTAACTCTCTAATCAATTCAAAACCAATAGATGGCTTTTTTGACTTTAAAAGTAATTTATTAAACTCTGTATAGATTCTCTCTTTTGGTAACTCCTCTAGCATCCCTTGTTTTACCATATCTTGACATAAAAGCTTTGTTGAATTTGCCAACTTATACTCAAATCTTGCACAAAATCCAACTGCTCTATATACTCTTAGTGGGTCTTCTATAAAAGAATTACTATTAATATGTTTTAGAGTTCTATTTTTTATATCTTTTTGTCCATTATAAGGGTCTAAAAACTCACCACTTTCTATATTATAACCCATTGCATTTATTGTAAAATCTCTTCTTAAACCTGCCTCTTTAAAATCCATTGAACCATCACAAGTCACATCAAATCCACAGTGACCGACTCCTATTTTAGTCTCTAAGCGTGGAAAAGAAAAATCATACTCCATACCTTCATAAACAAATTTTAAAATACCA